>JAUVCY010000105.1 GCA_030595585.1 Thermoplasmatota archaeon | reverse complement strand
CTCCCCATCGGAGATGTTCAGAGGGATCTCAAGCATCCCGAACCAGTTCGCATCCGGCGTGATGGTGAGGTTGATGTGGGAGTCATCCCAGGTGAGGACACAGTTGTCCACGTCGTCAGCTGCCCAGGTAACGTCGGATTCAACGTCATCCGCCATTCCGGTGAAATTGATATAGACCGAGCTCCCCTCCTCCACCTCCAGCTCAGGAAGCGGTGGATTGATGAGAAACGGTTTATCGTTCACTGAAAGGACGGAAACGGTGACGTTCGCCTCCGTCATGTTCCCGGAGGGATCCTCCGCGCTTACATAGAGCCATCCGTCCCCGAACCAGTTATCCTCAGCACCCCTTATCTTGATGGTGCCGGACCCGTGGCCGCCGATCTGATTCACCTGGAGTTCAGGGCTCGCCACGACCTCGTAATACAGATCCTCTCCCTCGGGGTCAGTGAAGTGGTCGTCGAGGTCCAGGTTCAACCAATCGTCCTCGTCAACCTCCAATACGGCTGGAAGGTCGTTGGTCGGCCAGAGGTCCATCATTATGATCCACTCCTCGTTCTGATAGAACCAATCCTCCTCCGTGACAAAATGTGTCATCGATCCTTCATTTGAGGTGAATTCTAAATTGGTACCAACCTTTTCCCCATTATTCATGCCATCCAACCAGGCCACGGAGATCATCGGAATGACCTCATCCATCCCTGTGGGAAGGTCTGCAGAATAAACGCTGTTTGACCCATTCCATACGTCCACATGGCAGTCCAAGGGGTCACCATTTCCATCGATCACCTTCAGATCGAGGAGCCAGCTCGTGTTCACTTTCCCATTATTCTCGATGTTGATGTCGCCGTTCTCAATGGGAGTATTGATGAGGTCAATAAGGACGCCGGGACCTGGTGCGTATGCGGCATCGCTATCTACATCGATCGAGCTGTTCATGAAGATCGCATGAATGGAGCTTTCCGACCCCGCGACCACCCCGTCCATATTGTCCGGAACGATGGTGACATCGTTCAGGAATATCTCAGACCCTGGATCGGTACCGAAATCCATAATCACCAAATAATTTCCAATAGTGAGGCCGTCGAAGTTCACCTCACTGATCAAGCCGTCGCATAATAGCCCATTACCCAAGGTCAATGTTGATGCCATGATATTGGTCTTCAAGAAATTCAGGTTGGAGCTGTCCTGGATCTCTAGGCCTAGGTCCGTATCGCCTATGTCAAGGTTTTGCGTGTAGACCTCAGTTGTTGTATCCAATCCCAGACCCACACCGCCGATCCTGTCTATCTCAGTATCGTTAATGTAATTCGGGCCCGTGGATGTTCTGAACTGGATTCCGGCGATGTTCTGATGATGTATAAAACAGCTCTCGATCCTGTTTCCCGAGCTGATAACTGCAATACCCTCATCTCCCGAACCTATTTCCGTGTTCTCGATGAGCGACGGCATGCCTCCCAGCACAACACCCTGATGCGCAGATCCTATCGTTGCATTCCTGATGATCACTTTCCCGGTAGCATTGACCACAATTCCGTCATAAGCGCCTGAAACACCCGACCGGGCGAAGTCCACCTTATTTCCCTTGGTACCGTCTACTATCAAGGTTCCCTCAACATAGAAGAAACCATCCTCAGGCAGCCAGATCTCGCCTCCTGCAGGCACAGTGATCGTAACACCGGGGTCTATCACCACGTTGGTAAGCATATGATAGTCCCATTCATCATCGGACGATACATGCCCCGTCACATCATTTATTGCTCTGGTTTCCATTCCTTC
This sequence comes from Thermoplasmatota archaeon, assembly GCA_030595585.1. Taxonomy (GTDB): domain Archaea; phylum Thermoplasmatota; class Penumbrarchaeia; order Penumbrarchaeales; family Penumbrarchaeaceae; genus JAGLEG01. The sequence continues at coordinate 4,855 of JAUVCY010000105.1, read as the reverse complement.
AGCGTCCGGCATCAACAGGAGCGGTGTAAATGCGGCCAATACGAATATCGCCGCTATCAGTGTTATCATAAAATTTTTCGACATCATAATGATCCTTCCCTTTATTTTTCGAGGAACGGCTGTCCCTGTAATGAGAATGTTTTATCATGTTATATAAAAGTTCCACCAAGCTTATGGTACGATGGAAACCTGAAAGATGGCGCCTATCCGGGCACATCCTCCCTCATTCCAGGGATAACATCCTCTCCAGTGGGGGACGGTTCCTCTCTATGATCTCCTCATCTAGGTCAACGGTTGGGCCCATCACCTCGAGGGCCTTCAGAACGTCCTCGATCCCGATCTTCTTCATGTTGGGGCAGACCGCCGTCTCCAGAGGTATGAACACTTTGTCCGGGATCTGCTTTCTCATGCGGTACACCAGGCCCTCCTCGGTCCCTATGATGAACTCCCCCGCAGGGGACTCCCTTGCATACCGTATCATCCCCTCCGTTGAGGCCACCTTGTCGGCCATGTTTATCACGTCCGGGGTGCACTCGGGGTGGACCAGGACCAGCGCCTCCGGATGTTCATCCTTCTTCCCGACTATCTGTTCCACGATGATATCGTTGTGAACGTGACAGTACCCGGGCCAGAGGATGATCTCCTTCTCCGGCAGCTGCGACTGCACATACTGGCCCAGATTCGAATCCGGGACAAAGATCACCTTCTCGCTTTCCAGTGATGCCACAACCTTCACCGCATTTGCCGAGGTGCAGCAGATGTCCACCTCCGCCTTGGTCTCGGCAGTTGTATTGACATATGCGACCACAGGAACGTCGGGATACCCCTCCCGAAACTCTCGAAGACCCTCACCATCGACCATGTGTGCCATGGGGCATCTGGAACCGGGAACAGGATGGATCACCCTCTTTTCCGGGCTGAGCGCCTTTGCGGACTCCGCCATGAAATCAACCCCGCAGAAAAGGATGGTGGACTGGGGCGCCTTCGTCGCCTTCATCGCAAGGACCAGGGAGTCGCCCACGATATCGGCGATATCCTGAACTTCGGGGATCTGGTAGTTGTGCGCCAGTATCACGACGTCCTTCTCGATGGCGAGTTCCCTTATCCGACCCTGTATCGGAGAGAGGCGGCCCATATTCCTCGCAAATGCTCTATATTAATTAATATTTCCTGTAAAAATGGAAACATGGGGCCTTGACATCACATCTTCTGTGATATCCGTCTTATCATGAACTTCGCCTTGGCGTTGGAGGGTTCCTGTTCCAGGACCTCATGGAACCGTTCAAGGGCGATCTCGAGGTCCCCCTTCCTGTAGGCTTCCTTGGCCAGGTCGAGCAGGTTCATATCCTCTTCTCCGCCCGCCGACTCCAGTTTATCGATCCCGCTGGAGATCTCCTCGAACCGATGAGGGGAAAGGAACATCTCCTCGATCTCACCTGCCTTCTCCTCATTTCCCGCCCTGTCAAGTTTATCGAACCTCTCCCTGAGTCCTGACAGTGCGGATAGGCCTTTCTCGAAAAGTGCAACATCAGCAGCGGCCTTCTCCTGATCCTCCTGTACCGCGACCATGAGGTGATCGACGGAGTATCCCTCCTCCGACCATTTCGTTATCTTCTCGATCATCACGCTGCCAACGGCCTCCTCCTCTTGAGGGGGCGGCTCCTCCACCGGTCCATCCGCCGAGAGATCGCCTGGAAAAGCTCCGTCCAGATCGTCCAGGAGGCCGTCCAGCTCGTCCGCATTGAAATCCAGGGCATCAGGCGATGGCCCCGCTTCCTCCTGCGGTTCGGCAGGCACCTCGGGAGGGATGGCCGCATCATCCTCTGGCACCTCTACCTTGGGCTCCTTCTTGACGTTCTTCAGGTCGTGCTCGGAGAATGCCCTCTCCTTCAGCTCCTCCGCCTCCTTCAGTACCAAACTGGCCTCAGAGGGGTCCCTGATACGCTCCTTTATCGCATCGATCTCATCAGCATATCCATATCCCTCAAGGGACCTGATAACGGTCTGTGCGGAGGTGAGCTGTTTGATGGCATCCCTGTAGGCATCCATGCCTTTCAGGATCTGATCATCACGCTTTCCCCTGAGATCATCCAGGATCGATACATCGTATCCCTGGGCGGAGAAGCGCTCTCTGCTGACCTTGAGCTCCTCACTTGCCTTGGTGACATCCTCCTTCTCCGTATTGACGGAGGAGACCATCTTCTTCGGCAGCAGGTCCCTGATACCTTTTCCCAGAGCCGGTTTAGACATGGGTCACCACTTCTCTCGCCAGGTCCATGTACGCCTGAGCTCCAGTACACTCCGGAGAGTACAGGATCACCGGTTTTCCGAAGGAGGGCGCCTCTCCCAACCTAACGTTCCTCGGGATTATCGTCTTGTAGACCTTGTCTCCGAAGTAGTTCTTCACCTCGCCTACCACCTGCTTGGAGAGGTTGGTCCTCTGATCGTACATGGTCATGAGGATCCCCTCTATGGTCAGGTCCGGGTTGAGGTTCTTCTGGACCAGGAATATCGTGTCCAGAAGCTCCGACATCCCCTCGAGGGCGTAGTACTCGCATTGAAGTGGTATCAGGACCGACTCGGCTGCGGTCAGATTATTGAGCGTTATCAGGCCGAGTGCGGGAGGGCTGTCGATAAGTATGTAATCGTAATCATCCGAGACCTCCTTGAAGGCCTTCTTCAGGATGCGCTCCCTGTCGGGCACGTTCACGAGCTCCACGGATGCCCCTGCAAGATTTATGTTCGATGCGATTATGTCCAGGTTCTCCAGCTCGGTATGGATTATGGAGTCCCTGATACCGCATTGTCCCGTGATCACCTCGTAAATGGTGAACTCCAGCTCGTTCTTGTCAAAGCCCAGGCCTGATGTTGTATTGCCCTGCGTATCAGTATCCACAAGAAGGGTCCGCTTTCTCAGGAACGAAAGCGAAGCCGACAGGTTGATGGCCGTGGTTGTCTTCCCGACCCCTCCTTTCTGGTTGACGATCGTGATTATCTTTGCCAAATCATTCACCCCGAAACAATCTATCCGATATTAGCAGGTTTATGAAGAATACAACACTATATTTATGTTTTGGGAGAATCTGCATCTGATAATATCAGGTTAATTATCAACCGTGACACCCCATTCTGCCACACTTTCCTGGCACTGACATGGATCAGCAGCCGAGATCTCCCTTCGAACGGTCCCTCTTCCGGAACAGCTCGTGAGCCCCCTCATCCAGCTTTTTCCCATACGGGGTCGGGTATCTTCTGTCGAGGCACGCCATGCATATCTCGGACCTGTCGAAGCCCAGAGCATTCAACAGGCCGTCGTGGGTGAGGTACTTCAGGCTGTCTGCATTGATGCGCCCTGCAATCTCCTGCTGGGCATCCTCATCGGGAACTCCTTTCTCGATCCTCTCCTCGAACGGTGCGGCGATCAGCTCATCGAAGCTCCTCATGTCTATGCCGTAGTAGCAGGGGGCGATGATCGGAGGTGTGGCGATCCTGACGTGAACCTCCTTTGCACCACCTATCTTCTTCAGGTGGTACTTCACCATGGTGGCCATCGTCGTCGAGCGAACGATGGAATCGTCCACCACTATCACCTTCTTTCCCTTCAGGATCGATGGGATGGGGAGGAACTTGTTCATCACCTTCTTCCTCCTGTCCCCTCCGTCTATGAAGGTTCTCTCCTTTGCTGCGGCGATCAATCCCTCGTCGAAGATCTGGGGAAAGCCGATCGCCTTGGCGTACGAGTTCGCGATGGGGCGTGCCGTGTCCGGTACGGGGATCACGACCCACTCCCTGTCGTTGATCTGCTGGTCCTCTATCCTCGCGAGTTCCTCTCCGCACCTCTTTCTGGTCTCGTAAACCGGCCTGCCATCTATCTCCGAGGTTACGGATGCGAAGTAGAGGAATTCGAAGAAACATAGGGCTTTTCTCTTTGCGGGACAGTACCTCTCCACCCTCAGCTCGCCATCCTCCAGCACGGCCATCTCACCAGGTTGGATATGGGTCACCTTCTCGGGCCGGAACCGGTAGAGAGCACAGGTCTCGGAGGCCACGAAGGCCCCCTCATCGGTCTGTATGCCTGAAAGGGGCCTGATGCCCCATGGGTCCCTCATCGCCACCAGATCTCCGGTCCCCTGGAGGAAGGAAATGTTGTATGCTCCATCGAAATCCTCGGATAGGCGCCTGAACATCTCCTTGGGATCAGCGCCGTTCACGTCGGATATGTACTTGGAGAGGTAGTGCATGAGAACCTCTGTATCGGTATCCAGCATGAGGTGGTATCCCTCTTTCCTGATGCCCTCCTCCAGTTCGGTACGGTTGGCAATGTGACCGTTGAATCCGAAGGAGAACCATTTGTATCTGATCCCGTGGACCCTCTCGAACGGCTGCACGTGTCTGTTGGTCAGGGAGCCCGAGGTCCCATATCTCGTATGCCCGATGCCTTTCTCACCATCCAGGGCGGCCATTATCTCGCTGAACTCCCTCTCATCAGCTCCACCAAATACCTCGGTGACCCTGCCCGGCTTCTTGTGTTTCTTTATTATTATGGACCTGTTCGGGTCGAAGGTGGAGATGCCTGCCCCCGCCTGGCCTCTGTGCTGCAGGTCCTTCATCATCTGATACAGCTGAGGGGCAACGTTCCCGCCCGGCATGCAGCCTGCACAGATGCCGCATTCCTCACCTATCTCATCGATTATTGGACCAACCCCACGGCCATTTTCATGAGCACGTCCCTGGGGTCATCCGCCTTGACGACCCCGGAAGCAAGGAGGACGCCCACTGTGCCCAGTTCCAGGGCCACCCTGATATCCCCTGCGTTCTTGACCCCTGCACCCGTGAGGACCCTGACATCGGATGT
>JAUVCY010000040.1 GCA_030595585.1 Thermoplasmatota archaeon | reverse complement strand
GATCAGCTTAACCTCGGTCACGGCGATCCTTGAGGGCCTCCCGGGGCCCCTTGAAGCATATATGCCCACCTCCTTGAGGTCGTTCCTCCGAAGTATGGTCGATCGGACCCTCCTGATCCCATGCATGTAGAACACTATAGTGAGATACTCCTCATCCTCCATTGCATGCAGGAACCTCTCCTGGCCCTCCAGGAGCTCTATCCTGGAGGTCCCCTTCTCCCTGATATACGAGACAACCCCATTCTCCATCTCGTGATCGTTCCGAACGTAGCCAAGTGGATATATGCTCACAGGCTCCACATTATTGAACAAACAGGATCGGCAAATATCCTCGCCGTCCAGATCGATGACGTCATCGCTCCCACCACAACGTGTGCAGATATCAGCTTTCATTGAACACCCGAATTGGTCTCTGCAGGATATGAAATCTCCGCCTTATTATGAGGTGGAAGGTAGGTGATCCAACCGCTTACGTACTGTTGGACGAAACCGCTATGGTTTGAAAAAAGAAATCGGAGGAGAACCTTAACGGTTCTCCTCCTTCTCCAGGACCCTCACGGAGTCCCCTTTTATTGTCACCGGTATGGATACCATGGCCTCGAAAAGCTCCACGGTGATCTCCTCCTTTCCGGTGTCGATCTGTTTCACCCGCGCCTTTTCTCCCTTGAAAGGCCCGTTGATGATCTCCACGATATCACCCTCGGTGATATCGGCCACGATCGGTTTGGGTGCGAGGTAATGCTCGATCTCCTTGAGCTCGATATCCCTCTCACCGCCGACGATGCCCCTGACGTACTGGACGCCCTTGATGAGCTCCTCAACGGCCTTGAGGTTCTTCTCACCTTCGAGAAGAACATAACCCCTGAGGTTCATGGGCGAAAGTATCGCGTAAATATTGTTGCCTTTCCTCTTGGCCTTGTGGCCCAGGTTCTCCGCCACGGTCTTCTCATGTCCCAGTGCGGTCTTCAAGGCGAAAATAGTATGGGGAAATGTTACTTCCTCAAAGTCTCCCAAAATGTTCTTCTTCATGTAACACCCTCACTTTTCACAGGCCGAATGCCCAGTTTACGAAGTCGCCGAAATACTCCCACAACAGATATATACCGAAGCCAAGCCCCCCAATAAGGACGATCCCGATACCTGTAATGATCAGCGTCTTCGAGTACTCGTCACTTGTGGGCTTTCTGGACATCTTCAGTACTCTTCCGTACTTGCCCCTACCCACATTCTTGATCTTCGACTCGATCTTCTTCTGGTACTTCCAACTCTTGTCCCAGGTCTCAGACCATGTCTTCTTCAGGAGGTCCATTGTATTATCCCTCGCAGCTTCACCTGATGAAGTCAATGCCGAACCTGGACTCCCCGGTCTTTCTAAGGGACTGTCCGAAGATCTGCTTTGATTTGACCCCGGTGATAACAAGCATCACGCGGATGGTATCCCTGAGTTCCGGATCTATCTGGGCTCCCCAGATCAACCTCGCCTGCGGGTTTATCCTCTTGTGGATCTCCTCGGCAACCAGCTCAGCTTCCGAAACCGTCATATTCTCTCCGCCGGAGACGTTCACAAGGGCCCCGGTGGCGTCGTGAATGTCCACCTCCAGAAGGGGTGAGTCCAGCGCGGCGCTTATCGCCTTGAGCGCCCTATCATCGTCCTCGGCCTCGCCTATACCTATCATCGCCACTCCGCCGCCCTTCATGATCGTCTTGAGGTCTGCGAAATCAAGATTTACCAGACCCACCTTGGTGATTATCTCGGTGATGCCCTTTATGGACCTCATCAGGATCTCATCTGCAACCTTGAAAGCGGCGTTGAGCGGAAGCCTTGGAACTATCTCGAGCAGCTTGTCGTTGGGGATGACTATCACGGTATCGGTATGCTCCTGGAGCTTATCCAGTCCGTACTCGGCATTCTGCATCCTCACCACACCCTCCGCGCTGAAGGGTTGGGTGACGATCGCGATCGTCAAAGCTCCCAGTTCCTTCGCAATCCTGGCAACGACTGGAGCGGAACCGGTACCGGTCCCACCGCCAAGCCCGCAGGTGACGAAAACGATGTCAGACCCCATCATGGATGAGCGGATATCATCTTCCACCTCTCTTGCGGCCTCCTCACCGATCTGGGGAACGGATCCCGCTCCCAGACCTCTCGTCGCCCTTCTTCCTATGAGTAACTTGTGAGGTGCGTGAATGGTCAGAAGATGCTGGGCATCGGTATTGAGCGCAAAGATGTCCGCTCCGACAATACCCTCCTCCACGACCCTGTTAATGGTGTTGCATCCCGCCCCACCGCAGCCCACGATCTTGATATTTGTCCGAAGGTTCGCAAGGACCCTTCTGAGCTCCTCATCCTCGGAGTTCATCGGCACTGAATCTTCAACAGGTACCCTTTCGGTCTCAATCTGAGAATCCCTTGCAAGGCTTCTGGCAAAGCCTCCAGTGGAGCCACCGGTGTTCATGGCTGGGGCAGCAGCAGAGCTGACCCTTTTCTCTTCCCTTTCAAGTACGCCTTTTATGATGGATTTCATCTATTTTCCCCCGTATCGTGTATATATCGGTAACTAGTCAAATGAGCCAATTTCCCTAAAGTTATATTTATATATAAGGTTTGTCAGAAGGGGGCTGGACCATCTTCGCCCATTTTTTCATGGGAGAAAAGGCCCGCCCGTCCTCTCACAAGCCCTAACCTACCTCCCCCTTAAGGGCGAGGATATCCGATTTTCCTGCATCTATGATCCCCATGGTCGATATGGAAAATGGCTTGCCCGAGGCGGACCCAAATTCCACGTTCGTTCCCTTGAATGAGTAGATAGGGACCTTGAAGGTCCTGATCATTTTGAGATCCCCTTCCGGGCAGTTGCTGGAAACGATCACAAGCTTGACCTCTTTCTTATTGAGCTTCTTCAGAGTCATGTTGAAGCCAACGGTCACCTTTCCGGTATCCCGCACGTTCCTGAGCGCTCTTTTAATATCCATTTTCACTCCTCCTTTTTCTGTTCTTCAATGGGTTTGTATATCAATTCCACAGCTCCCGTTCCAAGTGTGATAGGCTGTCCGATGATAATATTCTCAGCCACTCCCTTCAGCGGCTCGATCTCACCTGTAATGCCTGCTGTCAGCAGGTGGTTTGCGGTGATCTCGAACGCCGCCCTGGCCAGAACGGATGATTTCTCACCTGACACACCGTGCCTACCGATGGCCCTAACCGAGCCACCGACCGTCATGACGTCTGCCACTAGCATAAGATGCCTTGCATCGACGGTCAGACCCTGCTCGTTCAAGGTCTTTCTGGCCTCCTCGAAGATCGCCCTTCTCGCCGCATCGATGCCCAGGACATTTCCTATCTCAATGATATTGTTGGTCGTGGTCAGGGCGGTGTCCACCTCTTCAAGTTCCATGACACTCTTTATGTTGGACCCCTCGGTATAGAGTACGTACTCATCTTCCTCGTGCCTTATAATGACCCGGTTCACCTCGTCGATCCCCTTGATCTTCGCCTTCTTGAGGGCCTCAGACTGGTTGAGCAGGGTCTTGTAGCATATGTTCTTCTGGGCCATCAGGTTGATCGTTATCACACCATCTTCAACGGTGATCTGGTTCTCCTTGATCTTCCTGTTGGAGTCCCGGATCTTCTTGATCAGCTGGTCAATGTCGATCTCCTTCTTCTTGAGGGCCTTCTCCCTGGGCACCACGTTAATGCTCATCCTGGGTAGATCGGCATCCACAGTGGCGACATCCTTCAGGATCGTCCTCTCGATCCGCGTGTTGATGATCCTCTTGATCTGGTCAAGGGTCATTTTACTATCTTTCCTCATGTGGATCTCCATTACCGGGGTGGAGGGCATTTTCCTCGCATCGACGATCTCGATAAGTCTTGGTAGACCCAACGTCACGTTGATCTCTGCCACACCGGCGTAATGGAAGGTCCTCATCGTCATCTGCGTGCCGGGCTCTCCAATGGATTGGGCCGCGACGATACCCACAGACTCATGCGGGTCTACCAGGTGCTCGTTGTATTTCTCATACACCCTGTCGCATATTATCGGGATGACCTTATCCGGTGTCTCCAGTTTCCTTATGGTGTTCGAGAGATTGTACAGGACCATGGGGGGAACATAGGTGGAATCTCCTTTCGATTCGATCCTCTGGAACTCAAGAAGAAGACGTGACATACCGGCGATCACCTCGGTCAACTTCTTCATCTCCCAGTTCTCCCTCTGTGAGATATCCGAGAGAAAATAGTGAATATCCGGGGTCAACTTCACCTTGAGCTTCCTGGAGATCGTGTCCACATCCGCCTCCCTGAGCGGTTTGATCTGATCCACTTCTGGCTCTTCGACCACCGGTTCGGGCGCTGCCTTGACGATGACCTGCTCCGCCGCTGATTTCTCCAACACCTCCTTGTTTAACAGCGTGTCGAAATCCTCTATCCAGATGAGCGTATACTGCCTGGCGCTCTTCACGGGTGTGTTACCCACGGTCGTGAACGCCTTCAATGGTAGAGGCTTGGGCATCTCCTCGATCATGTCGATCGTGAGATATGAAAGGGCCTCCCCCTCGGGTATGGACTTTGCCAGCAGCTTGGGCACGAGGCTTGCCTTGGGCCCCTTCTTGAGCGGCTTCTTATCGGTCTGGATATCCGTCACGTGCACCTTGAAGCCAACAGAGGCCGACTTCACATAGATGAAACCGGATATGGGGAGGTCGAACCTCTTCAGGTTGACGTAGAACTTGCACGGCCACTTGGCGGTCTTGTTCTTGGTCAACACCTCCATGGTCTGAAGTACCGATTCTCTGTCCGGTGCCGTCCAGATAAAGCCCATCTCCTTTGCCTTCAGCTTGTCAAGCTTGGGTTTCCCCTTCGCCTCACCGCTTTCGGCAGAGCCTTTCTTCTCCTTTTTAGGCTTCTTTGCGCTCTCCTTGATCTCCGGCTCCTTGGATTTATCAGAAGCTTTTTTAGCCTTCTTCTCGGACGCTTTTGGCTCATCGGAATCTGAGCGGACACTTTCGCGAAGGTTAGGCGAATCTCCTGATTCGTCGGAATCCTTTTTAGCCTTCTTCTCAAGGTCCACCCAGGCGAAGGCCCTCTTGAACCTCTTACCGGAGATACCCGTGATCTTCTCAAGCGCAGCCGGGCCCATCTCCATGACCTCTTCAAGGCTCACCTTTGTTCCAGGTCCCAGAAGTTTCAGTACCTCCTCCTCACCAAGACCCCGTGATAAAAGGAACCTGATCAGGTCCTTCTTGTTTGCAATAGATACTCTGCTCTGTACCATCAGCTCACCTCCCTCATTGCGGTCTTGACAATATCCTCGTAATCCACCGCATCGGACCTTATGGACCGGGCAGGGTCAATGCCGTCCTCTCCGTATCTGAACTGGACGACCACTCCTATCGTGTTCCTGACCTCTCGATCCAGAAGCACCTTGAGGTCCTCAAGGGCATTGATCAACCTTCTCTGCATGTAACCAGATCTGCTTGTTCTTACCGCAGTATCCACGAGACCTTCCCTTCCTCCCATGGAATGGAAGAAGTACTCCGTGGGTCTGAGGCCTTTCTTGTAACATGATTTGACGAAACCCTTCGCCGCAGCACCGAGGTCGTTGGGTTTGAAGTGGGGAAGGGTCCGCCCCTGGTACCCCCTGCTTATCCTCTGACCCCTGACCGCCTGCTGACCAATGGACCCGGACATCTGCGAGAGGTTCAACATGGAACCCCTGGCTCCAGATCTGGCCATAAGGACGGCGGAGTTCTTCAACCCCAGATATTTTGACGCGATCTGACCCGCACCATCCCTTGCACGCCCCAACTCCCTCATGGCCTCCACCTCCAGCGTTTCCTTCAGGGTCCTGCCAGGATGGGGCTCCAGCTGTTTGGAGTTGTATTTCTGGACGTAGATATCCACCTTCCTCTCCGCCTCGTCCAGCCTGTCGGATATCTGAAGTTTGGCCTCCTCGGGTATATCCTCCTCGTCGATACCAGTTGAAAATCCTATCAGGCTGATGGCGTTGATGGCCAATCTGGTGGCATCGTCGAGGAACTGCCTTCCCCTATCGGACCCGAAGTCCCTGACTATCTTTTCAAGCAGCTTTCCCTTGAAAGCTCCCACAGATACCTCGTCGATCGGACCGGATAACAGTTTGGAATTGCCCTCCTCATTCACCTCTATTCTGACCAGGGAATCGAAGTTATGTTCCGCATCATCAGCTGGATTGTAGATGGATGAGTTGTACTCCATCGTGATCCCATCCGGCATGATAAGGGAGAATATGGATTTCCCGCTCCACAGTGGTGTTCCGTTATACCCGATGACGTCGGGCTCGGGTAGGGCGCCGCTGTATGAGGTCTTGGTCAGTAGATGATATGCCTCATCAGCAGGGAACATCTGCATACCGTGGGTCAGTATGAAATTACCAGAGATATGGTCGTGTATGGCTCCTATGACCGGCCCTCCGAATCTGGGGGAGAGTATCTGCTCCTGCACCCTCATTATGATCTTCGCCTCGGCCCTGGCCTCTTCTCCCTGAATGCAGTGAAGGTTCATCTCGTCCCCGTCGAAATCTGCATTGTACGGGGGGCAGTTGGGCAGGTTCAACCTGAAGGTCTTTCCTCCCATTACCCTCACCTCGTGCCCCATCATGGACATCCTGTGGAGCGAGGGCTGCCTGTTGAACAGAACGATATCACCATCCATCAGGTGCCTCTCCACGATATATCCAACCTGAAGCCTCTCCAGAAGGGTCTCCTTGTTCCTGTCCGTGATACGGAGCCTCTGGCCATCAGGCCTTATAACGTAATTCGCACCGGGGTGGCTCTCCGGTCCCTTCAGGACAAACTCCTTCACCTGTTCGAAATTGAACTCGTTTATCCTCATGGGAACGCTCAATTCCATGGCGATGGGTAGGGGAACTCCAACCTCGTTTATGGAAATATATGGGTCAGGTGAGATCACGGTCCTGGCGGAGAAGTTCACCCTCTTTCCGGAAAGGTTGGACCTGAACCGCCCTTCCTTTCCCTTCAACCTCTGTGCGAGGGTCTTGAGGGGCCTTCCGGACCTGTGCCTTGCCGGGGGGATCCCGGAGGTCTGATTGTCGAAATAGGTGGTAATGTGATACTGCAGGAGCTCCCAAAGATCCTCCACGATCAGCTGGGGTGCACCGCTGTCCCTGTTCTCCTGAAGCCTCTGGTTGATCCTCAGAACGTCCACCAACTTATGCGTCAGATCATCTTCGGACCGGTCCCCTGACTCGAGGGTGATCGAAGGCCTGACCGTCACTGGAGGGACGGGGAGCGATGTGAGTATCATCCACTCGGGCCTTGCCACCTTGGGGTTGATGCCCAGGAAGACCAGGTGATCGTCCGGGATCCTCTCCAACCTCTCACGGATCTCCTTGGGGGTCAATTTGTGCCCCTCCTCCCTGTAGGTCGTAGGCTTGTCAAGGCTTATCTTCTTCGACTCCTCCCCGCAATATGGACACTGGCCCACGGATATGGAATCGCCTCTGACCTTGGAAGTGAGGCTCAGAAACAGGAAGGGGTTCTCCGAGATCTTGCCGATCTTCGCTATCTTGTTCCTTACCTTCTCCTGTCTCTCCTCGGTAAGTTTGATCTTACCACAGGCCCTGCAGGTCGCCGAGAGCATCTCCTTGATCATCTTGGTGTAACCCTCATGGATCACGGGCATTGCCAGGTCGATATGTCCAAAATGGCCGGGGCACTCGTCCACCTTTCTGCCGCACGTCTTGCACTTGAGGCCGGGCTCGATAACACCCAGCCTTGGGTCCATCAGGCCCATATCGATCGGGAAACCGTCGTCATCGTACGTGTCGGCAGTTATTATCTTGGTCGCCGACATGTTCCTGATCTCATCGGGTGAGAGGAGGGCGAACTGGATCCTGGCGATCTTCTTCGGGATATATTGATAATGTACCATTCATCACACCTCCTAGTTCAGGTCCTCCAGATGAAGCCTCATAGCAACACACATCGACTTCAGCTCATCCATCAACAGTTTGAATGCGTAGCTGGTCTGCACCGGGTGAATGTCACCCGTCTCACCGCAGACCGGACACCTCAGGGCGCCCCTCTTGTCAAGCATGGCGACATTGCCGCACTTCGGGTTGCCACAGACGTATTCTATCGTACCGTCAGACTCGTCCAGGAGCCTGTCCTTTATCACCATTGAAACGCCGTGGGCGATCAGGCAGTCCCTCTCCATCTCACCGAACCTGAGACCGCCCTGTCTTGAGCGGCCCTCGGTGGGCTGTCTCGTTAGTATCTGGACAGGCCCCCTCGACCTTACATGCATCTTTCCAGATACCATGTGGTGAAGTTTCTGGTAGAAGATCACGCCCTTGAATATATCGGCCTTAAGCCTCTTGCCCGTATAGGGATCGTACATGGTCTCCTTGCCAGTATGCTTGAAGCCCAGTTCCATGAGCTCCCTTCTCAGGTCGTCCTCCTTCTCTCCAGAGAAGGCGGTTCCATCTATGGTCCTTCCCTCCATGGACCCCACCTTGCCCCCGATCATCTCGAGAACGTGGGCCACGGTCATACGGGAAGGGATAGCGTGAGGGTTGGTGACGATGTCAGGCATGATACCCTCCTCGTTGAAGGGCATGTCCTCGGGCTCGGTTATCAGTCCAATAACACCTTTCTGCCCGTGTCTCGATGCGAACTTATCCCCTACCTCGGGAATCTTCTCGCTCCTTACGGTCACCTTTACCAGCTTGAGCCCGTTCTCCGATTCCGTGACCATTACCGTATCCACGTAACCGGCCTCACGAGGCCTTACTGTCAGGGATGTCTCCCTTCTCCTTCTGGGGGTGAGGAAATCAGTGTGCTCCTCGAGGAAACGGGGAGGTGAGGTCCTTCCGATCAGGACGTCCTTGCCATTTACCTCGAACTCGGGGGAGATGATACCATCCTCGTCCAGATTGTCGTAGGAGTTCTCTGCCCTGGAACCCATGACCTCTGGGCCGGGCGTCTCGATCCTGTCCTCCTGACCACCTGGATACCTGCGCTCCTCGACAGAATAGGTCCTTATGAACGTCGACCTGCCCAATCCCCTGTCTATGGAGGCCCTGTTGAAAATCAGGGCATCTTCCATGTTGTATCCCTGATATGACATCACGGCGACCACGTAGTTCTGTCCAGCAGGCCTCTTGTTGAGGTTGACGAACTCCATCGTCTTTGTCTGGACCATCGCCTTCTGCGGGTAGTGCAGAAGATGCGACCTCGTATCGCATCTGATCCTGTAGTTGGCCGTGGAAAGGCCAAGGGACTGCTTGGCCATCCCTGAGCCCATGGTGATCCTTGGAGAGGAGTTGTGCTCCGGATAGCATACCAGCCCCGAGCAGGCGCCCAGTATGACCATCGGATCTATCTCCATGTGCGTATTGTCCGAGACCAGTGAGTCCTCGTCCACTGCTATGAACAGGTCCTCTTCCTCCTCCGCGTCGATATACTCCGCGATCCCCTGGTGCACCAGGTCCTCCCAGCTTAACTTCCCGGAGTTCACATCGGCCCTCTTCTTTTCCGTCAGCAGGAGCTTTCCCTTCTCCACGACGAAGAGTGGCCTTCTTACACGGCCGTCGTCGCAGTTGATTATGACCGAGTTGATGTGCTTGTTGTAGCGTATGTTGATCTCGTTGGACTTCTCCTGGGGCATTGCAAGGAAACCCTGCCTCCTTCTCTTCCTCATGGAGTCAACAAGGCCCACGGGGTCATGGTGAACGCCTATCAGGTTGCCGTTGAGATACACCCTTGCCTCGTCGGTCAGCTCCTTCTCGATCCTTCTGACACCCATGTCAAAGAGTGTGGATTCGAGCTTCTTCTCATCGTAGCCCTCGGATACGTCAACCACGAGTGCAAGGTTCTTCACCAGTCCGCAGTTCTGACCCTCGGGGGTCTCGTTCGGGCATAGCCGGC
>JAUVCY010000074.1 GCA_030595585.1 Thermoplasmatota archaeon | reverse complement strand
GAGGTGAAATGGCCATCCTCCTCGGTGAATGCCGCAGAGGGCAGTATGACATCGGCGATCGGGTCCAGGTCCGAGGGATAGATATCGGAAAGGACGACGAACTTCGCCCCGCGTATCTGCTCCGGAGTTACGGAGGCCTCGCTGATGATCAGGGCCTTGACATCACCTCTTCTGACCCCAGTCACCATCCTCAGGAAATCCTTCCCCTTCGTTCGGTCCCTGGTGGGTCCGGGTCTATAGCCGTTCAGGCAGCCAGATTCCGCCAGTCCCCGTACGTTCCCCTCCTCGATCAAGGGCAGGAACCCGTTCTCGATATCCAGGAGCAGGAGGATGTTCTCGATCTGTCCCAGTATCTGCTCCGGGATCGGGTCCTCCATGATCCTGGACCCGGCCAGTATCACACCGTTCTTGGATGAGAGCAGTATCTCCTTTACCCTCTCGAAATCCCTTTCGAGGATCCCGGTCAACCTGACACCATCTATGAGCTTCAATGAGTAAAGTGACCTCTGGAATTCCACGAACTTATCGATCTCCTCACGTCTGGCAGGATCGACACTACTTACAAGAAGCTTTGAAAGGGCTGCCAGGAAGGTGCGCAGGGAACCTGGTTCTATCCTGATGTTGATGTCAGATCCCACGTCCAGGCTGTTCTCCGCATCGTCCAGAATTATGATATTGGCGCCATTTTCCCTGGCCTTGTGGATCGCCACCGGCATACCTGGATGGGTGAACAGGATGTCGTTGTTTACAAGAACGATCCAATCCGCCTTCTCCACATCATCTAAAGTGGGCCAGTTGAAGCCCATCCCCTCACGTTTCGCATGATACTGCATGACAACCCTGCCGAACCTCGACAGCAGGTCTATGTTGTGGCTTTTAAGGACGTTCCTGGCCAGCTTGGACATCAGGTATCCGCTCTCGTTGGTGAGGAAGGGAGATGCCATGAAGCCGATCTCCTCCGGGCCGAACCGCTGCAGCGAGCTGGAAATAAAATCAAAGGCGTCATCCCAGGACACCGGCGTCAATCTCCCTCCTTTCCGTATCATCGGGTAGGATAGGCGGTCCTGGCCATTGAGGAATGGAGGTATGCAGAATCTCCCGTAAACGCAGGCATAGGCCCTGCTGTACTCCTTTCGTCGATCCGGTAGGGCTGCCATGATCTTACCCCATTTCTCCTCAAGTATCATTCCGCAGTTCAGTGAGCATAATCCGCATATTGATTCGATCGACCTGTCCGGCTTTCCGTGCCACTTGCTGCCCTTTGGCGTCAACGCCCCCGTGGGGCAGACGTCTATGCAGGCCCCGCAAAATCGGCAATCCCCCTCCAGGTGAGTTCGCCCGAATATGGTCCCCACCTTGGTCTTGTGGCTCCTCTCGGTGAAGGCGATCGCTCCTACCCCCCTTACCAGTTGACACATCCTGACGCATCTGCCGCAGAGGATACAGAGATTGTAATCCCTGTCGTAGAATGGATCGTATCTCTCGAGTGGGAGCATCTTGTATTCCATGGGAATGACCATGTCCTCCATCTCCAGATGTTCGCAGACCTCCCTGATCTCACAGGTGGGCCTGTTGGGGCACATCGAGCATCCTGTTATCCTGCCCGCCTTGACAGGGCCACCGCGCGAATCCTCACATTCATCTCGGATATTGCACACGATACATGAGTGGGGGTGCTCGATGAGGATCAGCCTGAGGATGTTCCTTCTCAGCTTGATGACCTCTTCCTCCTCGCTGTGTACCACCATCCCATCCCTTGCGGGTGTGGAGCAGGCGGGAGGGAACCCCCTCATGCCGTCCACCTTGACCACGCACAGTCTGCAGGCACCGAAGGGAGGCAGCTCCTTGTGCGCACAGAGTGTGGGTATGTATATCTTCGAGTCATTGGCCGCATCCAGAATGGTCTGTCCCTCCTTGAGCGGGACCTCCGCCCCATCGATAGTGATCTTCATCATGCACCACCCCCTCCTATCGGATCTTCAGACCCACCTTTCTGGTTCAATAATGGAGATATCTTTGAGATCGCGCTGACGCTTGATGGGCACGTCTCAATGCACAGGCCGCACCTGATGCATGTTTCCGGGCTGATGGTCCTGATCACGTTCTTCGACCCTTTTACCGCCGTTACCCGCCTGTCCGTCTCGGTGATCGCACTTACAGGACATCTTTTCTGGCAGGCGCCACATCCGATACATTTCACCTCATCTATCGAATATTGAATTATCGGTTTGCATACCTTTGCCCTGCATTTGCCGAGGTCGATGTGCTCGTCGTATTCCTCCATGAAATATCGGAGTGTTGAGGAGACCGGATTGGGGGCGGTCTGTCCAAGTGCACACAGCGATCCGTTCTGAACGGTCCAGGCGACGATTGAAAGCTCTTCCAGGTCCTCCCGGGTGCCATCGCCGCTCTTGATTTTTGTGAGTATATCGAGCATCTGTTTTGTTCCTATACGGCAGGGGGAGCACTTTCCGCAGGACTCATCCTGTGTGAACGAGAGGAAATAGTGGGCCACATCGACAATACAAGTATCCTCGTCCATGACGATCATGCCGCCGGAGCCCATAATAGTGCCGGCCTCCTTCAGGGATTCGAAATCGACCTTGTAGTCAAGGGCGCTTTCCGGCAGGCATCCTCCCGATGGCCCTCCTGTCTGGACCGCCTTGAAGTGTTTTCCCTCCACCATTCCACCGCCGATATCGAATATTATCTCCCTCAGGGTCGTCCCCATCGGGACCTCCACCAGGCCGGAGTTCTGAAGTTTTCCGGTCAGGGCGAACACGGCAGTTCCCTTTGTCCCTTCGGTGCCCGTGCTATTGAACCAGCCGGCCCCCTCCCGCATTATGGCGGGGATGCTTGCAAGTGTCTTCACGTTGTTGATGTTCGTTGGATGTCCCCATAGTCCTTTCTGGGCCGGGAACGGAGGCCGGGGAGACGGCATCCCTCTTTTACCCATGATGGAGGCTATCATCGCGGTCTCCTCACCACATACGAACGCCCCGGCACCTTCCATTATCTCGAGGTTCAGGTCGAAACCCGACCCCAGGATATTCTCTCCAAGAAGCCCCTGCTCCTGGCAATCCCTTATCGCGATGTGGAGCCTCAAGATGGCAAGGGGATACTCCTTCCTGACGTAGATATAGCCGAAATTGGCCCCCATGGCGTATCCGCCTATGATCAATCCCTCGATCACCCTGAAAGGGTCCCCTTCGAGAACGCTCCGGTCCATGAACGCCCCGGGGTCCCCTTCGTCAGCATTGCAGATGATGTACTTTCTATCGCTCTTTTCATCTGCGCAGAACTGCCATTTCAGACCTGTTGGAAATCCAGCTCCCCCCCTCCCTCTCAGGCCCGATTCCTTGACTATGGCGATGACCTCTTCAGGCTTTTTTTCCATTGCCTTCTCGAGTCCCGAGAAACCACCCCTTGCCAGATAATGCTCGATATTCGTTGGATCGATGATGCCCACATTCTCCAGGATTATCCTCTTCTGGGGTTTGATCATCGGGTGGTCGTATATGCTGGGCAGGCCATTGAAACCCTTGCCAAGAACGCCGAGCAGTCCCTCGGTGGGGTAGCTCTTCTTATTCAACGTCTCGTCGAGAAGTGACACTACAGAATCTGCTGTCTGGTTGCCATATACCACCGGGTGGTTTCCATCGATCTGGATATAGACCATGGGTTCGAAGCTGCACATGCCGAAGCACCCCACCTCAACGATGGTGATCTTCCCTTCCTCCTCTGGAACAAAGGACTCTATCGCACTCTGCACCTTCACGACACCGGCCGCGTGTCCGCAGGAAGCGGCACCGATATATATCGTTCGCTCCGCCTTCTGCAGCTCCTCCCATCTCCTCTCGGAGGTGGCTCTCAATTCCTTCAGATCGCCCATGATCACTCACCTCCCTTCTCCTCTCCCTTCCTCTCCTTGTCGATATCATCCAGAAGGGCTGTCAGCTTGTTGGAGGTCATCTTGCCGTAGACCTCATTGTCGATCACAATGGTGGGTGCCAATGCACAGCATCCCAGGCAGGCGACCCTTTCATAGGTTATCACCCCGTCCTCGGTTGTCTGCCCTGGCTCTATCTTGAGGCGATCTTTGAGGATCTCCTGCAGGTTATCGGCGCCCTTGACAAAACAGGCTGTGCCCATGCAGGTTTTAACGATGTGTTTTCCAGGTTTTGTGAACTTGAAGTGCGTGTAGAAGGTGGCCACTCCGAAGATGACATCCTCCGAGATCCTCAACTCCTCGGCTACGGCTCCAATTCCGGAAGATGGAAGGTATCCGAACGCCTCCTGGGTTGCCTGAAGTATGGGGATCAGGTTCTTCACATCCGAACCGTTCTCCTCAAGTATAACTCTCATCCGTTCCTCATCGTATTGCATATATTCCGTCATATTCCGATCCCTCCCGATCGTTCCACGGATGCGGTATATTGTCCGTGCAACCTCATGGGTGATACCAACCACAGCCCTGGGACATTCTCCCCCTCTAATAGGAAATTATGTTTGTTCATGTTATCCACCTCTCCCCCTCGCCGGGGTGGTGCTACCATTCATCACTGTCTTCCAGGCATATGTCCTGGGCATCCAACTGACTGAGGCCGTGCCATTTGCACCCTTTCCTGGAACAGATGTAGAAATCTATTCTGTGGGATACTGCCTCCACGAGGATCTTCACAACGCTGGAATGGCAGTGCTCGCAGTCCCGGTCCTTTACTATCAGGCTGGCGGAACAGCAGGGGCACCTGATGTCCTTTGCAATAGATCTGTCAGGGATCTGAATGGTGGATTCGCTTCGGAATACGTTCAGATAGGGGCTGAGGATCAATTCTCCCTGCTCTCCACTCTCGTCGATGATTATCAGTTTCAACAAGTCGTCCACGATCAGGACATCATTGCAATGGGGACAGAACGATCTGAGGTAAGTCCCATGCGCGATGATCTCCCTCATATTCTCCTTTGACATCATCAATTGCATGAATATGTTATAGCATCAATTAATTATAAATAATTTAGCTTTAATCGGGAATCAATAATTCAATATCATGGCCATTAAATCTAATAATATGTTAATAATATTGAGGATATGTGCCGCTCAATGTGCAATATTTAGATATTAATATGATATCATTGTTAAAATTAATTCTAAATTCCCGTAATTTTTCATATGGTTCATTTATATAATTCAGCTGTTTCGGAGAAAATATTGTTATTATTTCAAATTAAATCTCTGCATAATTACGAATAATGTTAGATGTTGAATAACAACATATATATTTTAATTTAAGTGATAGTTGAACATCTGTTATTGGCGTGTAATATGTGAAAAACATCCGCTGCAAATATGGATACATTGGTAGACCAGGTAATGCCCGGCCTCTTTTTCCATGAGGGTAATATTTCTGTTCCGGTCAATATAACGAATATTGTATCGTATAACCATTTACATTAAAATTCAAATATCTGAACATCATGCCGGGAAACGGACCCTCCACATACAATCGTCCAGGTCCACAATAAAATGAATATGGAGAGCTTCTATGTTTCAGATAATCCGTCACGAACAGTTCTCACCGGTCACCTTCCTGTGGGAGATCCTCGCACCAGATCTGGCCAAGGCATCAGAGCCCGGTCAGTTCGTAATGGTCAGGATAAGGGAAGGAGGAGAGAGGATCCCCCTGACAATAGCTGACTACGACCTTGAAAAGGAGACCATCACACTTGTTATTCAGGCAGTTGGTCGATCCTCAAGGGAGATGCTGGAGCTCAAGGAGGGGGACTACCTAATGGACCTTCTGGGCCCGCTCGGCATTCCCAGCCATATCGACAAGAAAGAGGGAAGGGTTGTGCTCATTGGAGGTGGATTGGGAGTCGCCCCGATCTTTCCACAGCTACGAAAGTACAAAGAGGTGGGGAACCACACCATCTCCATCATGGGGTTCAGAACTGCAGACCTGATCTTCTGGTCAGATAGGTTCATGAGGTATTCTGATGAGTTCCACATTGCAACCGATGACGGCAGCTTCGGGTCCAAGGGGTTCGTGACCACGGTGCTGGATGATGTGCTCCAGAGAAATCCGGACATTGTCGAGGTCGTCGCCATTGGGCCGGTCGTTATGATGAAAGCGTGCGCCGAGGTTACAAAAAAATACAACGTCAAGACCATAGTGTCCCTGAACACCATAATGGTGGATGGAATCGGCATGTGCGGCTCCTGCAGGGTGACCATCGACGACGAGGTGAAGTTCGCCTGTGTGGATGGCCCGGATTTCGACGCCCACAAAGTGGACTGGGGGGAGCTTATGTCAAGGCAGAGAAGGTTCCAGAAGGAGGAGACCCGCTCCCAGGAATGTTATGATGACGAATGCAAGGCCAGAAAGAAGGCCGAGGGGGTGATCTGATGGCTTTCAAACCGAGGATACCGTGTCCTGAACAGGACCCCAAGGAGAGGGTGAAGAACTTCGAGGATGTGGTAATAGGTTACACCCCTGAAATGGCAAGGGAAGAGGCGGAAAGGTGCATACAGTGCAAGAATCCGCTTTGTGTCAAGGGATGTCCGGTGGGCATCGACATACCCGGATTCATCCGGGCGATCAAGGAGGGAGACCTGGAGGAATCCTACACGATAATTACCGAGCAGAATCCGCTCCCCGCCGTATGCGGAAGGGTCTGCCCTCAGGAGGTCCAGTGCGAGGCGAAATGCATACTGGGCATCAAGCATGACCCGGTTTCCATTGGAAAGCTGGAGAGGTATGTGGGCAACTGGGCGGTCAACAACAATGTCTGCGTGAGGGAGGAGGTCCCCAAGGTTAAACCACTAAGGAAGGTCGCTATCGTCGGATCTGGCCCTGCCGGGCTGGCATGTGCCATGGACCTAGCACTCGCGGGTGTTGACGTTACCATCTTCGAGGCCCTTCACACATTTGGAGGCGTGCTGAAATACGGCATCCCCTCGTTCCGTCTGCCCAAGAACGTCATCGATTCCGAACTGGAGAAGGTCAGAAAGCTGGGAGTGAAGTTCGTCGCCAACCATGCCATCGGTAGGATCTTTACAATTCCTCAGATGAAGGATGAGCTGGGTTTCGATGCGATATTCATCGGTACGGGAGCGGGGCTTCCTAAGTTCCTCAACCTCAACGGTGAGGGCTTCAACGGAGTTCAGTCGGCCAACGAGTTCCTTACAAGGGTGAACCTGATGAACCCGCCAGGTGTGAAAGATTGCCACACCCCTATTGGCTGTGGGAACAAGGTCGCAGTTATCGGTGCCGGAAATGTGGCCATGGACTGTGTGAGGACCGCCGCCAGACTTGGTGCCGAGAACGCCATGATCGTATACCGACGTGCCAGGGAGCAGGCACCTGCCAGGGTGGAGGAGGTCCATCACGCTGATCAGGAAGGTGTGGAGTTCCACTGGCTGTCAAATCCTATGGAGATCGTTGGTGAGAATGGCTGGGTCAAGGGTATCAAGCTTCAGAAGATGAAGCTGGGAGAGCCGGATGAGGGGGGGAGGAGGAGGCCTGTACCAATACCGGATACGGAACACTTCATCGAGGCTGACACCGTCGTGATAGCTGTGGGTACATCCTCAAATCCCATCATCGGTCAGACAACACCCGGCATGGAGCTCACCAGACATGGGTACATCCTGGTTGATGAGGATCAGCAGTCGACCGTCCCTGGTGTTTTCGCAGGCGGCGATATCGTCACCGGAAGCGCGACTGTTATTCTCGCCATGGGGGC
>JAUVCY010000055.1 GCA_030595585.1 Thermoplasmatota archaeon | reverse complement strand
GCTCTTAAATAAAAAAAGGGGGGCCCGAAAGGGCCCCCAGGTCGACCGAATATCTGCACATCAATAGGTTATGTATGGATATCCTCCGAAGGCGTCGAACGACTCCTCCACATGTATGTTCTCCTCGGTTATGATCACCATATCGATGACCACATAGCCGGCCATGACCCCCTCGGGGACCATGAAGTAGAAGCCCAGCTTGTAGAAGGTCATTCTGCTCCAGTATATCCAGATGCCACCTCCTGACAGGGGTGCATCTCCGGGATAGTTGGATACGTTGAAGAATGGGAGGTTCAATCCGGAGTGTCCCACGCCCGTGAGCGGGTCCACGTATGGATCGTCCGGTCCCGGGACCGGGAATCCATCATATTCATAGTCCGCGGGATTGAACGCCTCGAAGTTCATCTCCTCCACTATCTTCTCCTGAGCCAGTTCATCCAGACCCAATTCGAAAGTAGGATAGTCCGTTGTCTGCGGATTGTAGACCCATGGGCTGGTCATGGAGAAATCTCCAGCTCTTGGTATCCCGTCTCCATCGATATCATCATCTTCATCATAGGATTTGTTATCGGATGGGCCCTCCCAACCATCGAAGGCGGCGGGGTCCACGTCGATAGTACCATTGTGGAAAGTGATACTCACGTTGAGGTTCCTGTAGTACTCCTCAAGGAAGAATTCGGAATTTGGATGTCCGTTCTCTATACCGATTATGACCTCCATGTAAAGCGAGGTTCCCTTGTTCATGGTGGAGTCGATGATCCTGTAAGGGAAGCCGTAGAAGTCATGAAGGAAGCCATTAGCGTCGTATTGGACGAAAGTGGGCGCAAGGAGGGCGGATACCGGGAACTGCTCTCCGGGTCCAAACCCGGGGATGTACCAGTCGAGTCCGCCGCCAGCCTGCGGGAAGCCGATCCTGTTCAGGGATATGCTCGTGTCGAGCCTGTCATCGGGGATTGTAGGCCTGGGGTCCCAATTATCATCCATCCTGTCTGCATCAGTATCGTCACTGAGTGGGTCGGTATCGTACATGTTCCACCTGTAAGTCTTGGGTGTTACAGGGGCCGGTCCCTTCTCCATCCAGCCCAAACAGTCTCCGAATGTGGTATATGATTTATATCCGGGCATGGCGACGTCCTGGTTGAACCACAGAACAGCGAAATCCTCGGGAGATATCGATGTGGGAGCGCCGCTCAGATACCAAACCAGCCATGGGTTGATGTTGTACAGTACGACGTTGTAGGTGTTGAACGGAAGCTCTCCGTATTCGTAGGCCTTGGTGAACCAGTATGTCCACCAGTTGTACCTGCCGTCGGTGAGCTTGGAGAAGCCAGAGCCAGTGTTCTTGAGCGAGTGGTCATTGTTCCACCTGTCGGGAACCCATCTGCCACCGCCGGTCTCATTGGTCACCTGTTCGTACCCGTACTCCTCCCTGGAGTTCTTGTTGATCGGTCCAGGGGCATAGGCCTGTGTCTCCTTATCGTCGGAGATATCGTCTCCGTCGCTGTCGTTCCTGTTGGGGTTGAGCCTGAAACGGTATGCTATGAGGGTTGTAAGCTCAGGGTCCATTCCACCGCCACCCATGTCAGGGGGTGTCATCCAGGCCCAGAACCAGTATACGATGTCCTGCTCCTCTATGTTGAGGATGCCGTCGTCGTCATTGTCCTCCCAGGGGTCCGGCAGGCCGTCGTTGTCCGTGTCGACGAGGTGTCCGTCCGTGGAGTCTCCCGACCCCATCTCGACACCGTCTATGAGCATATCGTTGTCCGTGTCCCAGTCGTTGGGGTCCAGTCCCAGTGCGATCTCCGCAGCGTCGTTGAGTCCATCCCCGTCCGTGTCGGGGTTGTTCGGGTCGGTTCCCTGTGCCATCTCATCGGTGTCGGAGAGCCCGTCCCCGTCATCGTCCGAGTTGCCGTCTCCATCCCCGTCTCCGTCTGGTGCAGGTCCGTCTCCCTCTCCTCCCGTATCCGCGCCACCGTTTCCGCTGCCACCTGTGCCGTCGTTGCTGTAGTCCCAGGGGAATTGGTCATCCGGGTCCAGCAGGCCGTCACCATCGGTGTCCGCGTTGGTCGGGTCGGTGGCCCTGTAGACGTCCTCCCCGGTCTGGCTGTCAACATATGCCAGCCTGTAGTACTCTGCATAGTTGTCATAGGGATAGTCCACGAGGTTGAAGTTGGCGTTCTCCTCTCCTCCGAAGAAGTCGAAATCATCACTTGCGTCGGATGGGTCCACTGGGCTCATTCCGCTCTCAACCTCCCATCCGTCCGGAAGTCCGTCGCCGTCCGTATCCCAGTTATTGGGGTCCGATCCAGCCGCGAACTCTGCAACGTTGTCAAGCATATCTCCGTCAGGATCGTAGTCCGCATCCTTGTTGGAGAGGGGGTTCAGGCCATCCGAGGTCCCGATGACCGTTATTGATATCATGGTCATCAAGGCCATCACGGCCACTGCTGCAATCTTTCTGAATTTTTCATCTGCCATGCCGATCACCCATATTCGAGTTAGTGTAATAATCCAGAGGGGGTCTTATTAACCTTTCGTCTACATGTGAAAGCTACCACTCCATTATAGTCCGAGAGGTTGCCACTTTGGATCATTCTTCAACTTTCTACACCCTATTAGAGATATCATATAATAAGGCTTTTGGGTTTTCCGGGTTCAACCGTGTCCTTCGGTAGCATGGTCGATGTCCTTGTACAGGGAATCGACCGAATCCGCCTCCTCCTCGGAGAGCAGTTTCAGACCCAGAGAGAAGAACGCCTTTTTCACGTCCCGGAGCACCTCCCTCTTCTTTTTTCTGAAGTCGAATGAGAAGTTACTGATCGTCCAATCGGTGATATTGGATGTTCCCACAAGGCCTTCAGATAGGTCGGAAGGGCTCGCCTTCTGATGAATTCTCCTTAGTGAGAGTGTCGCGATCGGGGTGGCGTTCTTGAACACAAGGAACCCCTTTCCTTTGGGAATGGTGTCCTTGATGAACCGAAGGGACACCCTGTTCATCCTGTCTTTGGGAGAGAGTACGACGAGGTCCTCTTCCGGTTCGTCGCCCTCATCTCTCCGGTCATGGATAGAATCATTGTTCAATCCGTGAACCTCCCCGGTCCCCCATACCTTGGCCCCTTCGACCGAGTACACGATCTCGGGGGGCGTACGAAGGGATACCCGCCTCTGGATGTGGTCTTTTGACAGCTCGCCCAGCAACATACGGAACTTTGCCCTGTCGCAGATAGAGGGTGAATGGTTGATAATGTCCTGATAGGTGAAGGTTCCAAGGTTCCTGGCAGCCCTGAGGATCCAGGCTCTTTGATTAACGCCTCGATCATTTTCGGTACGTTTCCCAAGGTCCCAGAAGGGCACTCTGGCCTTTCCCCATGCGTCTTCCATGAGCAACCCCATCTTGATCAGTTCCGTCGCATCTTTCTTTTCAAGGGGGGCCAGGGTCTGCCCTGTTTCATCTGCCTCGGAGGTGAACCCCTCCAACTTCTTTTTCAGGTTGTTATCCATTTCGGTCCGGAGGGAACGTGGCCTGGGGGATAATGTGGAGATCATCTCCTCCGTGGACCAAATAGGGGTCGGTTGGTCGATCATGGCCCTGTAGAGTGTGTATTTTTTTGTTATGTCCTTTAGCTCCGGTAATTTCTCACTCCAGAAGAGGGTGAGATCGGACCAGTCCGATGAGGTATCTTTCGAGATCTCCCTGATGGACCTGATGTGGTTTTGAGCATCCGCCTTCATTATGCTCGATATTTCATCAGCCCTATCGGGGTTTGGCCTTGGATGTCGGTGCGTTCCGAGCCTGCTGAGAAGCTCCCACCTATCGCTGATACCACCCAGGTTCATGATCACCTCAAGGGGATGTTTGGGGCGACTGGTCCTGGAAAGCCCCTGGTTGAGGAACATTCGCTCCAGAAGGAGATCGTCGGCAATGTTCCCAACTATCTCCGATCCACGGAGGAGTATCCGCCCGGATTCGGTCTCCTGATCTTGGAAACCCTCCTTGAGAAAGAGCGCCACTGCAGACCTGGCGGCCTCTCCTGCGGGGATCCCCATGATCTTATCGACCATAACAACATCGAAACCCAGTTCTCGATACCTTGAAATTGAATGGATGAATGCGGAGGTGTTCCTCTCCAGTTCGTGGAATGCTTCCACCTCAATGTCCAGGACCCTGATGGAATCCCGAGTCTCAAGTATCTGTGCGAATCCGGTGTAGGACCCGTTCTTGAGAGATATCAGTTTGGTGCTCCTCGCACCACGAACCCTATCTTTCTCGGTCCAGGATGAGGTCTGCCCTATCAGTAATAGACCAGGATCCGTCTCGGGAAGGGCGATGAACCCATCCATATCGTGATGATCTTCCCCGATCCCACGTTGGTCCCTGATCATCAGCCAGATGGAGAGCTTCCCCCCGGAATGGACATCTCTCCCTTCCATGGGTCCTCTCGGCCCTGGGAAAAGAACAACCTGCCCTTCGCTTACAGCGGATATGACCCCCGGCGGATAGAAACCCCCCTCCCAGTTGAACAGCGTGGAAAGCTCTTTCAGCGTGAAGGGGCCGAACCTCCCGAGGAACTTGCAGATCGATACGCACTCCTCCTGTGTCCTCTCCTCCTCGTCGAATGGGGGTAGCGAGTTGACCCTCAACTCCTCGGATGCTCCTATAAGCTCAACTGCCTCCGGCCCGAATTGACCCAGGATATTCGATCTCTTCAGATCCCGGATAAATCCTGACAGGCCGTCCCCTTTCAAGCCGGTGGTTTCGGATATGATCGATCGCGATATCGTTCTGCCGCTCTTGAGGGCCGAAAGCAGCTCATCGGGGATCTCCGGAGGCCGTTGAGACAGGAGGGAGAAGACCCTGGCCCATTTTGGATGTCCTGCCCTTCTATTCCCATAGGCGTAATACGGGACCACAGACCCACCTTTAACGGCCGATCTGAGGTCCGAGAACCGGATACTATCGGACCTCAAAAGCAGCTCCATGGGGCTTGTAAAAAAAGGCATTGATCTCAGGACAGAGGACAGTCCTCGCCCTTTGGGCATGCGCGATATCATCCTGGACCTCAGGAGGTCCTCTGGCCTGAATGGAACAGCGCTGCCTTCCTCTCCATCTGGTATGGGGATGTATTTATTCAACCCGCCCGCCTCAACCTCTATCAGTTCTCCCCTTTCAGCCATGGCCCCCAGCTCATCCTCGGCCTCTGTTATCGAGATCCCGTTCTCCTTTGCGATGGCAAAGGGGTCGATGACATGGTCGATCATACCCGAGATCAGTGCGAGGGTCGTGTCGTTGAATTTGAGGTCCTGTCTCTCGAGAACTATGGGTTCCTGATCGGTAATATCCTCTGGTCCGGTTGAGCTCTCCAAGGGTAAAAGCATCTGTTCCTCCACGATCTCCCCCTTCCACCCTCTTATGATCCCGGAGCCTATGATATTTGATGTTTCAGACATGGGGCGGATGGCGAGCTCTATTCCCCTCCCCAACTTCTTCACTATCTCCTCTGCGGACCTGAGGTCCACCTTTTCCAACAGAACCTCCTTTACAGCCTCATCACCCAGAAGCAGAAGTCCTGTCAGCGGATCGTCATGATCCGTGATCCTCTCCTTTGAGTACCACGCTTTTTTTAACAGGTCTATAAGCCTCTCGACCCGTTTTCTTCTGTATGTTGGACTGGTTTCCTTGCCCCTGAACCTGTTGAGGACAAGCAGTGATTTCATCAGGCAGTTGGTGAACCTGGACCGGAACATGCTGGAGGTGAAGATCAACCTCAGTGCGAGGTCGTGAAACTGCTCACCTCCAAAAGCCTGAATTATCTCCTGTTCTTCCAGAGGAGTGGGGGAGGAGACGGCGAATCCATCGTCACCTGCGATATAATCCACCCTCGCACCGATGTTCCTGCGGACCCCATACGCCAATACACGCCCCAACGGCTCTGTGATCTTACGCCCCAGGGGTATGTGGAAGATGTAGATGGATCGCCCTCTGCGTGCCTTCACCTGTTCCACCGGGATCCTGTTATTGGCTGGTACGAGAGACCCTTCTCTCTGATGATCCAGCAGGCCTCCAAGGACATCCAAACCCCGATCGTCAATGGTTAACTCTATCCCACCCTCCTGATCGCCCGTCCAGGAATTTTTATCATCTTTATATATGTCGTAGATCCTCCTTCCGACGTTCAGCGGCCTGGACCTTACCTCTCCTGTCCAGGATGGGACCGTGGGGGCAGCATCCGGGTCTTCACGTACCAATATCTTCGACCCTGTGAAGGATCTCACCCTGTAGGACTTGGAGCCAAGCAGGATGACATCCCCCTCGTACAGTGCTTCACCGAAATTCCGGGATAGATCGCCTATCCTTTTTTTCGACCTTTCGTCCGTGACCCAGTATTTATTTTCCTTCGGAATTGTCCCACAGTTGAGGTAGAATGCCTGTCTGGTCCCCCTTCTTGGTTTGTACCTGCCATCCGGTCCTCTCCAAAGCCGCGGTGGAGGTTGATATGTCATTCGAAGCCTTTCCGACAGGAGGGAGAGAACGGCCTTCAGATCCTTCATCCGGATATCCTTGTACGGGAATGCTCTTTTGGAGAGATGGAACAGCTCATTCTGATCGATGCCCTCATCTGATATCGATAGTCCGATAGCGAATTGGCCGAGGACATCCACAGGCCCTTTAGGAGACACCAGGGGATCCAGATCGCCCCTCTTGGCCGCGTTCACGGTGGCTATGGATTCGATGAGGTCCGATCCGTTGGTGGGATAGATCACACCTATCGAGGTTTCCCCCATGCCGTGACCAGACCTACCGAACCGCTGAAGCATACGGGATGGGTCTTTCGGGGAGGATATCTGATACACCTCCTTTACACGGCCAATATCTATCCCAAGCTCCAGTGATGTGGATGATATCACCCCGTCGAGATCACCTCTCCTCAAACCCTCCTCTGCCTCTCTTCTAACGTCCAGGCTGAGGGATCCGTGATGTGGGGCAACAGACCTATCCTCGTTTTGTATAAGCGTATAGGCCATCTCCTCTGCTCGAGCTCTCGTGTTATGGAAAACAACGATCGCTCCCTTCTTTCTCTCCAAAACCCGTCCGATATCCTCCGTGATACGCTGATGGATCTCAGGGTCATCCTCCCAACTGTGCATCAGGGTTTTGATCCTGACCTCGATCTTTTTATCGCCAGACCTGTGTACTATTGTTACGGGTCTCGCTTTCCCCTTTTCATCCTGTCCCCCCACATATCTGGCCGCTCTTGATAGGGGTTTGATCGTAGCCGAAAGGCCCACACGTAAGGGAGGGGGACCTCCCCCGGATATTATCAGGTCATTCAACTGTTCCAGGTTCAATGAGAGCATCGCGCCACGCTTTGAGCCCACCATCTCGTGAACCTCATCGATTATCACATACCTGACGTTCCGGAGTATGTCTCTCGCCTTCGAACAAAGCATCAACAGCAGGTTCTCCGGTGTTGTGACCAGGAGGTCAGGTGGGTATTTTAGCATCCTTCGTCTCTCGCTCTGGGGCACATCGCCTGTCCTTAGCCCGATCTGGAGTTTCGATGAGTTTTTTTCTGGTGTAGCCCTTCTTCCCCTTCCCCTGACATCAGGCTTCCCGGGTATCTCGCCGATGCCCGACGAGAGGTCGGTCAGGGAGTTGACAAGATCGGCACCCATCGCCTTCATCGGAGATATGTACAATATCACAACGTTTTCCCTTTTACACCTGCCAGATACCATGGAATCTATTCCGGGTAGTACGGCAGAAAGGGTCTTTCCAGTGCCAGTTGGGGATGCCACTAGAACATTTTCGCCTCTTTTTATGGCATCCCAGGCCTCTTTCTGGAGCCGGGTCGGCCTGCCTATGTTCTCCTGGAACCAATCTGATACCCTTGGGTCGTAACCCTCAAGGGCCTGCTGGTCGATCCCGTGTTTATCTTCAGGCATGGTCAACCTCTATCCGATTAAAACATTCCTGATAGTAAGGACGCCATAATATGCTTTTGGGTTGGATCCCAACTTTGACAGATCCCAACTTTGATAGATTTAATCTAATCTGAGCCTCTCAATGTTGGGAGAAGCCTCACTTTGACACTCATCTGTATTCATATGTCAAAGTTAGGTTGGATCGCCTAAGAATGTTTTATCAATATGCTTTACGATAGAGGCCTGGGTCATGCAGGCTCAGCAATTGGTGAAGATGATGTCAGTTCGGATCGGTAAACCATTCAACTGGTTGAAAGGGTGGGCCTCCACGGCCGTCATCACCTTCTGTGTGTTGACCCTTCTCACATTCAATTTGATCGCATTGGGGATGGCCCTTCCCAGGGTGATCGACGCTGCTCCAGAGAAATATGGGTCGGGACTTGAGGGTTCACTCCATCTACCTTATGTGCCGGACTCGACCCAGGAGATGGAGATCTTCGTTGAAAAGAACGTTACAGAGGGCGAGCCCTTCCGTTTCTCCATAACCTTTCCCGATACGAAAAAACCCTATGGGCTGCCAAAGCTTACCATATCAAACGGAAGCTCAGAATACTCATACACATTGGGGACAGGATATGCCCAGGACGGGAGGTGCCGTTTATCTATTCTGGTCCCCGGATTGCCATATTCGGGGAGTTGGGATCTGAGTTTCGTATTGTCCGTTGGGCTCTCCGATCACTATTCGGACAGAGAGTTTCAAATTGGTTCCGTATGGATCTCTGAGGATTCCGGTGGAAGGCCGGTTTTGGTGCCGGACCTCGATGAGAACCTCGCATTTGACGGGGCGATCACGTTTACACGGTACGGGGGAGGGTCGATCGATGGTATCTGGTTCCAGCTGGACGGAGGTGATCTTGAACCTATGTTGTCCACCGAGGTGGGGTATCGCGTCGCGATTGATCGGCCTGGAGCTGGATGGCATCAGGGGAGGGTGATCTGGGATCCAGAGAATAACACGGATGGTTATGATTTTCTGTTCAGAGAGATCGGTTCAGGCACACATGACGGGAATATAGTCGTCGGCTT
>JAUVCY010000325.1 GCA_030595585.1 Thermoplasmatota archaeon | reverse complement strand
GAATGGGAGTTGATATATGGATTTGATCCTGATGATCCAACCGATGCAGCCCTGGATTCGGATGGTGACGGCATATCAAACCTCGATGAGTACAAACAGGGATCGGACCCATTGGTCGATGAACCGGTGGATGGATCAACGGACAGTGATGATAAAGGATCCTATGCGGGCTTCTGTTTGATAGCCGGGATCATCCTACTTCTGATCGTGATCATCATTGTTGTATTGGTGGTCAAATCAAGGAAAGGCAAAAAAGACCAATGGGAAGAATAACATCCAAAAATTCAAATGAGACCGACCTGAAGATCAGGTTCAAATGTACAGGAGTTATGTTGATCCACTAACCTCTGATATCCTTGAGCAACCTATCGATCTCCGTAACATGTGGACCAGCGCGCGTCATACATTCATCCCTGATCCTTATGGCCTCCTCCGAGGCTCCCGGGATGGTGGATATCCTCTCCATCTCGGTCTGGAGCCCCTCCAATGTCAGAAGCTTGATCTTCTCGATCTGATCCAGACGCTCCTGAAATTCCCCTACGGAGCTGCCATCTTCACTGATCGCCCTTTGAGATTCCTTCAGTTCCTTCAGGAGTTCGGAAAAAATTCCCTCGAAGGACCAGGGTATAAAGGTCTTCTGGCCTTCCAGGGCTCCAGCCGTACAGATCACGTTCAAGGTGCTCATCTTGGAGATCACTGAATGCACGTTCTTATCCTCGCTTTTAAAGGATTCCCCCCATGGGATCTCTACTGGTGGTTCCTGAATGGCATCCTCTCCTGGAGCTCCCGAGATCACCTCCTCCATCCCTTCTGCCACCCCTCCAAGAGCCTCTCCTATGGCCCCTCCCACCTCCTTCATCACGTCTTCCATCCCCTCCACAAGACCTCCCGCCACGATCGTCATGAGCGTCTCCCCAGGCTTCGTGAACTCATCTATGATGGGGTTGAGCCTTTCCTCATCCTCGGATTCGAACTGTCCCAGGTAATCGGTCACGCCTGGGAGTAAGTCGATCCTCATTAATTCCGTATTGAGCTCCTCGTTCATCAGGAACTCATCGTCCTGGAACTTCTCGACCAACTTCATGGCCTCTTCCGGGCCCATGTTGGGAGATTCCTCTATGGATCTCTTCATCTCGGCCGCCCCGGCCCTGAAGAGGTCCTCGATCGCGTCGCGCATCTTCTCCCTGTTCTTCTTCGCATCGTCAATGGAGTTGATCGTCCTGAACAGTTCCAATCCATCCTTTCTTGCTTTTTCAACCTCTCCCATGGTTTCACCATTTCGAACATTGGAGACATGAATATTTAATAGTTCCCAATATCAGAAATTGAAGATCCTTTCCTGACGGTCTGCCAATGATGGCCCTGCTGTACATCCCTCCAGTGAGATGATAAATTGAAGAATATGAGGAGATAGGCCGATCATATCAAAAACACTAAATCACAAAACATATATCTTTAGTTGGTGGGGGAGATTTTATGTTTAATCGAAAAGTGTATTCATTACTCGCGGTCCTATCATTGCTCTCTGCAGGATTATTAGGCCTGTTAGCCATACCATCAGGAAACCTAGTAGAACCAGCAGACGCCGATGGCACGAGAGCGTTCGCAGGCGGAGATGGCTCTATCGAGGATCCCTTTCAGATATCCGATGTGGACCAGCTTCAGGATATGAGTTCAGATCTCATCGCTCATTATATGCTGATCAACGACATCGACGCATCTGCTACAGTAGGCTGGAACTCCGATGAGGGTTTCGTTCCGATCGGAGATGATGTGAATAATTTCACAGGTTCCCTGGACGGCCAGGGATACAATATCACAGACCTCTTCATAAACCGGGCCACTACTGAATGCGTGGGATTGTTCGGATTTATCAGCACGGGGGCAAGCTTGAACGATATCGGTCTGATCGATAATGATGTCAATGGATCATATTACGTCGGTGGACTCGTGGGATGGAACCATGAGGGCATGATCTCAAACTGCTACTTAACAGGAGAGGTTTGGGGCGATATGGCCGTCGGAGGACTCGTGGGATACAACGGCGGTACGATCGAGAACTGTTATACCACAGGAAATGTCAGATTCATATCCTACATAGGGGGGCTCGTGGGATTCAACACCGGCACTATCTATAACTGCTACACAACCGGAAATATTACCGGAATGGGAGGTGCTGCCGGCGGGCTCCTGGGAGCGAACTTTCAGGGGACGATCTCAGAGTGCTACGCCACAGGGAACCTCCTCATGGGAGGAGAAGGCTCCGGCGGGCTAGTTGGGTACAATAAGGAGGGCACGATCTCAGACTGCTACGCCACCAGTAGTGTAAACGGAATTAGCGATATTATCGGTGGGCTCGTGGGGTACATCGAATACGGCACGGTCTCAAACTGCTCTGCATCGGGAGACGTCAACGGAGATAACAAAACAGGTGGGCTCGTGGGGTACCTCGAATACGGTACGGTCGAGAACTGCCATGCAACCAATAGCGTCAACGGAGTTCGTGATGTAGGAGGGCTCCTGGGGTATAGCAACGGTACGGCCTCAAACTGCTACGCCACAGGAAGCGTCAGCGGAACAAGGAAGATCGGCGGCCTCATGGGAGATAGTGCAGGTTCGATCTCAATCTGCTACGCAACC
>JAUVCY010000233.1 GCA_030595585.1 Thermoplasmatota archaeon | reverse complement strand
ATACATCGCCGTTGGAAAGGTGTCGTTGGTAGATTGGGCCATGTTCACGTGGTCGTTGGGAGATATCACGTCGTAGCGCCCCCTCCCGCATCCCATCAACTCCAGGGCGCGGTTGGCGATCACCTCGTTGAGGTTCATGTTCGTCGAGGTGCCCGCACCGGCCTGGAACCTGTCCACCATGAAGTTATCACGAAGCTTGCCATCCATGACCTCCTGGGCAGCCTTTACGATCTCCTTCCCGATATCCTCCTCAAGCCACCCCACCTCCATATTGGACAGCGCGGCGGCCTTCTTGATAGCAGCATATGCATCGATCAGGTATGTGTGGTTGGTAAGGCCCGAAACGGGGAAATTCTCCCTTGCCCTCTCCGTCTGGATGCCGTAGTATACCGTAGAGGGGAGCTCCATCTCCCCAAGCGAGTCACGCTCTGTCCTGGTGCCTTTGGATCGTGTCACGTCCCCCCATACGGGCGGTGATTTTATAACCTTTCTTATGAGCGGCCATGCTCCCGTTTCCACAAACATTATAATAGGTACCCGAGATAACTATGAAGGTTCGTACATAAAGACGTCTTCCGTGGTCGTGATACGTTCCGATGGTGATGGAGATGAAAGGTAAGAGCAGTTCCAAAACGGTCATGCTGTCGACGATATTTGCATTGATCTTTTTGATATCCAGCAGCACCATCCTGATCTCCGCCGTGGGCGATACCACGCCTCCCTCCAGGGCGCCGATACGGGTTGACATCTCGGCCATTGTCCCCTACCATTCTGCGACCAACGGGGACCAGGACCTCACCGGAGAGGCGTGCCTTCAGATGGCCTTTGACGCCCACCTCAACGGATACGACGGACCCTCCGTTGACCAGCAGGATATCCGAAACGTCACCAAGGGCAGGCTTGGCTCCGGCATCGCCACGCCGGATGAGCTCAGGCTCGCAGCGCACTATTCACAGGAGGCCATCGTGGGGGATAGGGGATATGAGGAGCGGTACTACGGCTACGGGTCCACGAAATACGATTGGACCAACTGGCCCCTGGAGATGAGCCCCAGGTTCGGGGAGAGGTTCCCGGACCTCAAGGAGTCCCTCGCCATGGGTTTGCCCGTCATAGTATATCAGTATCTGGACATTCCCCCAACGTACAACCCGGACCCACCGGACCCACCCAACCCCGAAGACCCGCCCACCGAACCCCCATTGCCTCAGGTCACTCTTGAGGACCTGGCGGCGCTGGAGAAGGTCTGGAGGATCGTGGTGGGTTACGATTCGGGGATAGATCAGTTCAGGGTCCATGATCCCCTCCCCCAGGGGACCGGATATCTGGGGGGCGAGAAGAGGTGGATCTCACGAAATAACTTCGACAGGCTGTGGAACATCACCGAGAAGGATAGCGACGGCCTCAAGACGCACCGCTACGGGCTTATCGTGGCCCCGTGGTCCATGGACATCTACATAAACGGAAAGCTCAGGGAGAAGGACATCCAGGTTGAGGCTGGCACCCGTATCGAGCTCTCCGCGAATATCACGTACAGGCTTCCCAACTTTCTGGAGGGGACCACGGTCTCCGAGGCGAGGGTCGATCTCGACCTCCCGGAGGATTTCTCGGTGGTGGATTCCCCCGCCTCGAGGAGTTTGGACATCGCCGGGCCAGGAGATTGGAACATGGTCACCTGGACGGTCGGCACACCCGACAAGTCATACGTGGGACAGGACATTCAATTTCACGTCAACGCATCCGGGCTCATCACAGGCGAGGGGCCCACGAACAGGGACCGCGTGGGAAGGTCCACGGTGTTCAATGTCCCGGTCTACGGCTTCCTGAACCACCCGCCCGAGGTCTCCAGCGGAAAGGTGGACCCATCCCAGATACCGGATGACGGCTCCATTCAACCCCTGATATCCTGCAAGGTCGCCGATGAGGACGGCAACCTGAGGTTGAACGGCGTGACCGCCGACCTCTCGGAGCTGATAGGAAGCTCCTATACCAAGCAGGTCCTGTACGATGACGGCACGCATGGTGACGCCGTGAAGGAGGACGGGACCTACACGTACAAGATCACACAGGCCCCCCGTTCGACGGGCGAGAAGATGCTGAGGATCACGGCCCTGGATTCACGCAATGCGAAGGGATACTCCAACGTCACCATCGTGGTCCGGTCCGTATACGATTGGACCGAGGAACCCGAATTCGTCCGGGCCGGAGTGACCCCGGGAAGAGTTCCCAACGACGGGTACGCCGAGGCGATCATCTGGGCCAGGGTGGACGACGTGGAGGACGACCTCGATAAGGTGGAGGCCGACCTCACACCGATAGGGGGCGAGAACAGGCAGAGGCTCTATGACGACGGCACCTCCGGTGACGTATTCTCGGACGACGGGAACTGGTCCTTTGCCTTCACCATATCCCCCATGACCCCCCTTGGCGATCTCCAGTTGGAGCTTACCGCCTACGATCACGCGGGCCACGAGGTCAATGAGATGGTATTGATCAGGGTGATCATGCCGCCTGTCGCACCCCTCATCAAGGAGGTTCAGCTGGAGCCCACGACCGTGGTGAACGACGGCAAGGATGTGTGTGAGCTCACCGCCCTTGTGGAGGATGTTAACGGGGACCTTCTGCGGGTCTATGTCGACCTCTCAAGGATCGATGGAAATTCCAGGGCATCGATGTACGACGATGGCACTCATGGAGACCTGAAACAGGGCGACGATATCTGGACCATCACGTTCACGGTACCATCATCGGTCTATATGGGAAGCAAGAAGCTCGATATAACCGCCGAGGATGCAGAGGGGCTCACGGGGGAGAACTCCGCCACCTTGTATATCGACCAGGCCAACCTCCCACCCGAGATAGACGAGTGGGGGCTCTCGGCCACTTCCGTATCACCCGGGACCAGGGTCGACGTGTTCGTCAACGTATCAGATCCGGAGGGCTTCATTCAGGAGGTTGTGATCATACTCACCGAACTGGACGGGTCCACCATCGAACTGCTGGATGACGGGGAGGGGGCGGATGCCACTGCGGATGACATGCTCTACTCCGGGTTCTTCACCATTCTGGATGGGACGCCCGCGGGGACGTACAACCTCACCATTGAGGTGACCGATGCTGGGGGAAAGAAGGTCTCCAACAGGGCATCCATCACCGTGGTCGAGCCAGAGGTGAAGGAGACGCTTCCGGTGGATGAGATGATCTATATCGCGGCCCCCGTGGGGGCCATACTCCTGCTTATCGTGCTGGCCTTCTTCCTCTCAAAGAGGAAAATGGGGGCCCCCGCTCAGCCAATGATCGTGAATGCCCAGGTCTCGAGGGCATCCCCTCCGAGGTTCTGATCCGGGAGGGGTTGGATGAGGTTCTCCGTTAAGGGGGAGGATCTGGAGAAGGGCTCATTCTGGATGGAAGGGGATAGTATCGTCCTGCTCGATCAGAGGAGGCTCCCCTCCGAGATACGTCTTTTGAGGCTTTCGGAGATGGATGAGTTCGTGGAAGCTATCAGAACTCTAGCGGTGAGGGGGGCCCCGGCGATAGGCGCCTTTGGGGGCTGTGCTCTTTCCATCTGTTATTCCAAAGGGGTCGACGGTGCGTATGAGGATCTGCTCGGCTCCCGCCCCACCGCGGTGGATCTGGCAAACTGCCTTGGAGAGGTGAGGTCCGCATTCGATAGAGGTGGGGTCGATGGGGCCAGGCGGAAGGCTGAGGAGATCGTCGAGAGGACGATATCAGCCTGCAGGAGGATCGGGGAGATCGGGTCAGAGCTTATATTCAATAAGGCCAGGGTGATGACGCACTGCAACGCGGGAGGGCTTGCGACCATTGACTGGGGGACGGCGCTGGCCCCTATCAGGATCGCCCACAGGGAGGGGCGTGACCCCTTTGTATGGGTTAGCGAGACCAGACC
>JAUVCY010000076.1 GCA_030595585.1 Thermoplasmatota archaeon | reverse complement strand
CGGGCTCCCCTTCTCCCTGAACAGATACCACCACAGGAAGAACACGGGGCCCAGCTGAAGGATCGGCTTGGCAAACAGGGAGGACCAGTAGACGAGGGTCCGCCCGTTCTCCGGGTCCGTGAAAATAGAGAGGTTTCCCGTGGACCATCGGTAGATGGACCAGATGATCAATTTAACGATGAAGACCACGAGGATGAGAAACAGGAACTTCCACCTGTTGGAGATCGGCCTGTCCCCGACAGGGGGGACCGTGTTCCACCGCGGGTCCTTCATCATCTCAGCCTGGGTGCCGTATCCCTTGGGCCTCTCGAGTCCATCCATGATATCACCTCCTGATTGCGTCACGGCTAATTATTCTTTTCAGAACATCGAACCGATATTCTCCCGGCCCTTTTGGGGGTGAATTACAGTGGCATTTCATCACTAATAATAACATGAAATTTCATAGTTAAATTACCAATGAGTTTTAATAATAATAAGAATCCGCTCCCAACTTCCTTTTTAATAATGCTCTTCAATAATTCGTCCGTCCCACAAATGTAAATGGAGGAATATTATGAGAATAACAACGACCGCTCTACTGGTGTCACTACTTTTGATCATGACGGGTATCTCAACGCTCATCTCGGGTGGAGAAGGGGTGGAAGACACGAGAGCGATCAATAGCTCTGAATACGAGCAGAACATGAACATCTCAATTGTGGCAACCACCTCCATTGTGGGGGATTACCTGTACCAGTATCTGGGAGATCATATGGCCAGATCAAGTGGAGATCTCAACGGAGATGGTTTCGACGATATCGTGATCGGCGATCCCAATTTCGATCTGCCCGAAAATACCAATATCGGAAGGGTCCTGATATGTTTCGGCGGCCCACACCTCGCTGGCGAAGTGGAGAACGAGACCGATTTCGACATATTCATCTGTGGGGAGGGCCCTGGCGGCGGCCTGGGCAGTTCGGTGGATATCGTGGGCGATATCAACGGTGACGGCTATGATGATCTTGCGGTGGGTGCGCCCAGTTATGATCAAAACGGCCTCCTTGGAAAGATGTACATCATACTGGGGGGTGAGGATAGATTCTCGGTTAACTTCACCGTGGCAGACGCCGACGCCTCATACCTTTCAGAGGGGGCGGGTGACTTTTTCGGAACGGGGATCACCTCCGGTGGCGATCTCAATGGCGACGATATCGATGATATGGTCGTTGGAGCCAATTTCAGGTCCCAGGGGAGCTTATCGATGGTGGGAAAGCTCTACGTGATATTCGGCAGGACCGATGGTTGGGAGAGGAATGTCAGCATAGCTGATGCGGACGCATCATACCTTGGTGAGGAGAATTATCAGTATGTGGGCGGCTACAATGTGGGTGGAGGTGATGTCAACGGAGATGGTTATTGCGACATCCTTCTTGGAGTGCCGTATACGAACGTCATAGGGTCCTATCAGGGGCGGGTCTACGTCGTAATGGGGAGGTCCGGAGAGTGGGGGCAGAACCTCAGCCTGTCCGGTGCGGAGGTCTCCATTGACGGTGAGGATTCCGGTGACTATTTCGGGATGAACCTGGGCTGTATGGGGGATGTGAACGGGGACGGCCTTGATGACATGATCTTCGGTGCGGACCGCCATGATACCCCCGTGGTGGGTGGAGGAAAAGCATATCTCCTGTTGGGACGCACCACCGGTTGGGATTCCATAGAGACCCTGGATGACGTCGATGCAACGTTTTCGGGGAGCTCCATCTCCGGTCACCTTGGCTCATCGATCTCCCTGGTGGACATTGACATGGACGGCCTGACGGACGTGTTCATAGGGGCGGAGTACGAGGAGTTCGAAGGACAGAGATACGGCAGGGTCTATCTTTTCATGGGCAGGACATCCGGATGGTCCCATGACATGGCCCCCGGAACCTCCGATGCATCCTTCCTGGCAGAGTATCACAGTGATTTTACAGGCGCTTCAATGAGCCATGTCGGGGACATCACCGGCTCGGGGCAGGATTGTCTCTTGATCGGAGCCACCTGCAGTAAGGTCGGGGGGACCTTCGCTGGCAAGGTGTTCCTGATATCCGGCAGCATGAATGCCGAACCTCTGGCCGTCAGCTCGGTGAAGATCTTCGAGAACCTGGCCCTGAGGATTGAGATGGGGTCCGCCGATAGGGGAGATATGGTTTACATTGAGCTGGAAGGAGTGGACTGCAATGAGACGAGGCGGGATTACGCCACCGTAAACATCTCCTTCTCCACCTCGCCGTTTAGGAACAAGAGCGTCCTTCTTCGGGAGAACGACGTCAGCAGCGGTATATTCAGAGGTGAATTCGTGGTGCCTCCGGGGATCAACTATTTCGATATAATCACTTTTTCCTCAAAGAAGGACCCCTCGAAGAGGGACATTATCTCGATAGATCGGCCCAGCAGGCCGGCGCAGGTTGGGTCCATATCGGTCTATTCCGACGGCTCCTGCAGCACGCAGATCGACCTTGCAGACCTCAACGAGACCATATACGTCGAGGTGCGGGGAACGGATGCGAGCCCGTTAACTGTGGATCACGCGTTCGTCAACGTCACAGGCGATGTGACATCTCCGCTTCCTATCGTACTTATGGGGGAGGAGACCGGGATAAATACGGGCATCTATCGCTCCCCCTATCGGATCGACGATGGGATGGTCCTCCTTGAGAATATGACGATCAGGTCCGTCAGGTCGCCCTCGGTGACGGCCATGGTCAAGATCAGGACACACGTTCAGATAGGTCCGGTCGTCCCTATCAAGCAGATGGTCGAGGATGGTGACTATGTGGTACAGTATTCCAACCTTGGGTGGGCCTCTCCAATAACGTGGTCCTTTGATACGGATGGCGATTGGCTTTTTTTCAATGATGATACGCTTGAACTGTACGGGACCCCCGATAACTCGGATGTCGGCCCAACCTCGGTCTGGATCAATGTAACGGACGGTGTGGGGCACTTTGACGAGCAGAGGTTCTCCATCGAGGTCTCCAACACTGACCCGATGATCCTGACCGGGGACGTACTTGAGGCCTATCAGGGGCAGGATTACCATGTTGATTACAACAGCGATGAGGATGGGCAGGGCTCGATCTCCTGGTTCATCTTCACGGACGCCGCCTGGCTATCAATGGATGCATCCACCGGTGAGCTATCCGGCAACCCCTCGGGAGATGATATCGGAATAATGGAGGTCTCCGTGGGGGTATTCGACGGGAACGGAGGTAAATGCCACTCCCACTTCAAACTGAGCGTTCAGGACCTGAACGATGCTCCTGCGATAATTTCAGATGACATCAAGAGTGTTAACCAGGGAGATCCGTATAAAAGATGGTACGAGGCGGTGGACCCCGATACGAGCGATGATCTGACGTGGTTCCTTGGAGTGGAGTCCAGCTGGCTTTCGATCAATGCAGAGTCCGGGCTACTTGAGGGGATCCCCA
Source organism: Thermoplasmatota archaeon (assembly GCA_030595585.1). Classification (GTDB taxonomy): domain Archaea; phylum Thermoplasmatota; class Penumbrarchaeia; order Penumbrarchaeales; family Penumbrarchaeaceae; genus JAGLEG01. The sequence goes on along the minus strand of JAUVCY010000076.1, from coordinate 4,129 downwards.
CCAACAGTGATGTTGGTGAGAACCTCGTGAACGTCTCCGTTAAGGACCTGGGAGGGCTCACGGCCTCACATGAGTTCATCCTAACGGTGCATAATGTGAATGATGCTCCCGTGTGGGTCGATGTCCCCGGTAACCAGGATGTGATGCACGGCTCCACATTCGAGTTCGATATAAACGCCGAGGATGTGGACGTCGGGACGGAGTTGAAGTACTTCGTCACGACGGCTCCCTCGGTGGACCTCACGATAGACAGGGAGACCGGGGAGCTCATCTGGGCGGTCTCCATAGACTGGTTCGAGAGCTCGAACTACAAGCTCAACGTGGATGTATCCGTGAACGACGGCGAGGTTGTAAAGCACCACAAGTTCATTCTTACCGTTGTTCCCAGCACGCCTTCTACGGTCACGCTCGGCTCACCCGGCGATGGGACGAAGGTCAGCCCCATAACGCTTGTCCTGGAATGGGAGGGGAAGGACGAGGAGGGCGACGATCTAACCTATGATATCTACCTCAGCGACAACGAGCCCTTCGTTTCCTCACTCAATGACGAGGTGAAGATCATTGGGGATTGGGAGGGTGAATCCTTCATACCATACGTCCTCGAACCGGGCAGGACGTACTACTGGACCGTGATCCCGAACGACGGTTGTTCCAACGGGAAATGCCTCAACGGACGTTTCAGCTTCAAGGTGAACGAGATGCCAGAGATCGAGAAGGTGAGATCGCAGTCTGCCGTGGTGGGAGATGCATTTGAGCTTCTCGTCATGGTGGATGATGGTGACGACAACGGCCTGAGGTATTCGCTGGATGCTGCTCCCGATGGTATGACCATCGATGCGGACCTCGGCTTCATCGACTGGGTTCCAATGGAGGATCAGGAGGGCGATCACAAGGTGATCGTGAACGTCACCGATGGCATTGACTTCGTCCAGATGTCCTTTCTGATAGAGGTGGAGAGAAGCGGCCCGTCCGTGGCATCTATGGTGGGCATCATCGGTGCGGCCGTGATGGCCCTGGTCCTCATCTCATTGTGCGTCGGTTTCCTAGTTTGGAAAAAGGGGAGATCTCCTGCAAAGGAGGAGGGTGAGATCACAATGGATGACGTGGACTGGGGAGAGGATGATGAGGTTGAGGACGTGAGTTCCGGCCTCTGCGCCGTCGCCACAACCGTGGACCAGGCACACAGGAGAACGGGGAAACAGCAGGATCTATCATATGAGGACCTGTATGGGTCCCCCGCTCCGAAGGAGGAAGAGGAGCTTACCACAAGGCAGCTCAAGGAGTTCATATCCGGGCAGATAAGGGAGTTGGAAGGTTCGGCAGAGGAGTGATAACGCCACACCAGATGCGACGACCCCAGAGCAGCATCCGTCGGGTGCTGCTCATTCCTTGTAAAAGTCTCCAGTCAAGCAGACTACAGCAGTAATATTTATTTGATCGGGATCTTCTTTATTGATCTTTGGAAATTGGAAAGATTGATATGCTCTCAGTACGTTGGATGTACCTGATGAACAGCCTCGCGAAAATTTCCGGAAATGGCGGTAAAAGGCAAAGTTTGATAAGCGGATAACCCCTTGAATGGATGGATCTGATTGAGATGAACGGCCCTGTGAACGTTTCCGGCAATGGACGAAGAAAGCAAAATGGAAGGATTTGATTTCTTGGGAATTATTATGACAATCGAAAGAAATGGAAGAGTGAAAGTTGGATCATTGACATAGATGGTCAATAAAGATTGTATGGTTCATAGCAGCTATTTAGTTGATTTGTAAAGGAGCAGGATAGTCCAATTTCGTAACAGCAAATATTTGTTTTTGGTCAATAAATTGACCCGTACAATATGGGGGGAGTTGAATGAGAAGGTGGATATATTGCATTTGGGTGATCTTTTCAATTTTCACTCTTATCAATCCCATTTTCGGCATAGGTCAATTTAATGGAAAGGATTGTGCCCCAAAATCCTCTGAAATAGTTATTCCAATGATTTTCTCGGACGATCCCCAAGCAGGAACACTTCTTTACTCAACTTTCATCGGTGGATCCGGTGAGGATGTGATCACAGATTCTGCCATCAAGGGAGATGATCTTCTATATATCACTGGAACTACCACCTCTTCGGATTTCCCAACCTCCTCAGAAGCTTACTTGTCATCATTGCAAGGATACATTGATTCTTTTGTGGCAATTATCAATATCACTAGCCAAACTCTGGTAGCTGCAACATTTTTCGGAGGTTCCGGGAACGATACCTCTAGTGGAATAGAAGTGGATTCAAAAGGAGACATATACATCGCAGGAACCACGGATTCAGTGGACCTACCTGTATCCTCTGGTACATTCCAATCCTCAAAAAATGGCTACAAATCCGGTTTTATAACGAAATTTAATAGGAACTGTAGTGAAATTATTTACTCAACCTTTATAGGGGGAAAGAACTGGGAATACATTCACGCTATGGATATCGACATGAACGGATGTGTTTATATTACTGGGGAGACAGAATCCAGTGATTTTCCAACCTCAGAAGGTGCTTACAATAATGAAATTGGTGGAGTCCCATCCTTTTATGTCTTCAAACTCGAAAGAAACGGTTCGGCCATGAATTTCTCGACTATCATAGGAGAAGGAAGGTCAAGGGACATATTAGTCGATGAAAACGGTTCGACCTATATCACTGGGGAAACTTGGGGTGATAATGGTGCATTCCCCACCACCAATGGTGCATATGACGAAACACACAATGGTTACTACGATGCTTTTCTTACAAAATTGAATAGTAATGGGTCTAAACTGATATTCTCTACCTTTATTGGTGGTACAACTTCCCAAGACTATGGACGCCGATTGTCAATAGGTGATGGATCGATTTTCCTAGTGGGAGAGACTTCATCCTATGATTTTCCTACCACGTCCCCCACAATCGACGGTTCGTACAATGGCAACCGGGATGTTTTCGTGCTCTGTATGAACTTATCCGGGTCCACATTGGAACATTCAACGTATCTTGGAGGATCTGAAGACGATTTCGCGGGAGATGTCAGGATTGATAGTTCGGGAAATGTATATCATACCGGTTACACAAGCTCCAGATACGATTTTCCTGTAACGGAAGGCGTTTACCAATCCACCCACAAAGGAAGGGAGGATGGTTACTTCATCACGATGTCGTCAAATCTATCGTTGATAGAGTATTGTTCCTTCTTTGGACATTTCTACAGCGACAAATGTAATGATCTTCATCTCGACAGCAACAATAACATGATATTGACCGGTCACTCATATTCTTCAAGCTTCCCAACCAAGGGAATACAAATAACCAATTACCAGGGATTTTCGGACCTATTCATCTCCAAATTGAACCTGACAAAACAACCCCGAGAGATAGAAGATATCAACATTATATCAGGAGATAGATACATCGAGATCTCATGGGATCCTCCCGTTAATGATGTGATCAATTATTATACGATATTCAGGGGAATTACAAGTGGGGAGTTGACGGTCTACAGGACCAATTACATGGATAGAATTCTCAATGATACCGGACTCGTTAACGGTGTGAGGTACTTTTACCAGATATCATCAACGAACCTCGGTGGAAAGAGCGACCTTTCAAAGGAGGTAAGTGCTGTTCCCATGTCCCTAAGTGACCCTCCTGGAAATCTGACGGGTTCATCCGGTGATGAATACATCGAACTGGTATGGGAACCCCCCATCATCATGGGAGGTAGCAATATCCTCTACTATGGGGTGTATAGAAAAACTGGAAACGAGGAAGATTTCTTCAGAAGGACGTGGGGTAATTTCCATCATTTCAACGATACGCAGGTCGAAAATGGGATCACGTATCAATATTTCGTGACGGCTACCAACTCACTAGGGGAATCCGGCCCATCCAACTTCTTGAGTTTCAAACCCTTCGGACCTCCCCGGTTCCCCAGGAACCTAACTCCAATGAGTGGAGACCGGTTTGTGAACCTTTCTTGGACACATATCAACTCCACGGTTCCGATAACCGGATACATTATCCATAGGGGGGATGCCAGGGAAACTGTTGAAAGATATGTTGATATCGAACCCGATGTTGATCACTTCAATGACACCGGATTGACCAACGGAGTCCATTACT
>JAUVCY010000277.1 GCA_030595585.1 Thermoplasmatota archaeon | reverse complement strand
GCACGCGTCGGATTGGCCATGAAGAATATCGATCCAGATGACCTTCCCAGGGGTTCCATACTGGCCTCGGCAAATGGTAATTTCGAAGTGGGGGATGAGCTGGAGATCCTTGTGACCATCTCCGACCATTGGAAGGAACCCATCTCTGCCGAGATGCGCTTTCACCTCAGCCTGTCACTTCAGTTCGTACCTTTCTTGATCGAGTCCATCAGGAGCGAGGATGATTCCGACAATAAGATTTGGAAAATTAGATCCGAATCTCCAATATGGTACAGAAAAAATGATCGGATATCTCTCGTATTCCTTGACTCAAAGAGCTTTCGGGTCTTTGGGTCCGCCGAAATAATTTAGATAGTTTGACGCCTTTCCCCACACAGGGAAAGAACACATAGGGGGCAGAGAGAAATATGATGGAGATCGGGCTTGTTGGAAAGCCGAATGTGGGTAAGTCAACCTTCTTCGAAGCATCTACGTTGGCAGGTGCGGAGATCGCCAATTACCCGTTTACCACGATCAAGGCGAATATGGGCATGGCGGCTATCAGGGGTAGGTGCCCATGCACCGATCTGGATGTGATCTGCTCTCCAAAGAATTCCACGTGTAGGGGCGGAACGCGCATCATCCCCATCGAGCTTCTCGATGTGGCAGGCCTTGTACCCGGTGCCCATTCAGGGAAGGGGCTTGGAAATCAGTTCCTGGATGATCTGAGGCAGGCGAACGCCTTGATCCACGTCGTGGATATCTCCGGCTCCACTGATGAGGAAGGCAATCCTGTTGACAGAGGTTCACACGACCCCATGGGCGATATGGAATTCCTGGAGCGTGAGATCGATTTCTGGTTCGACAATATCATCAGCAGGGATTGGACGAAGTTAAGCCGTACCACGGAATCAATGCACGGCAAGATAGAAGTGGGACTTAGCGAGAAGATATCCGGACTGGGGATCAACGTACATCAGATCTTCGATTCGATAATCGAACTTGGGCTGGATAGGGACAAACCTACCAAATGGTCCGAGGAGGACCTGTTCTCCCTGGCATCTACCTTGAGAAAACGGGCCAAACCCATGATCATCGCAGCCAATAAGGCAGATAGATTGGATGAGAACGATGTTAAAAAGCTTCCTGAGAAGGTGAACAATATATCCATCATCCCCACCTTTGCAGAGGCCGAGCTCGCGTTGAAGAGGGCGGAACATGCAGGGATGTTGGATTATCTCCCGGGGGAGGGAGAGTTCAAGATCAAGGACCCCTCCTCTTTAAGCCAGGCTCAGACGAAAGGATTGGATCGTATAGAGGCCATTTTGAACACCTATGGATCCACAAATGTCCAGAAGGTGTTGGAGAGTGCAACTTACGATCTGTTGAATTTGATCGTCGTTTACCCGGTGGAGGATGAACACAAGTATACGGATCATGACGGAAGAATACTCCCAGATGCGCACCTTGTTCCACAGGGATCCTCTGCGAAAGAACTCGCCTACAAGGTTCACACGGATCTTGGGGACCATTTCATCAAAGCCGTCGACTGCCGTACTGATATGACGATAGGCCACGATCACCAGCTGAAAAATGGAGACGTGATCAAGATCCACGCTAACAGATGAGGAAATAACAAGGGGCATTCATATTGAGAACTCGTTTCTTGGCCGTAAGCGGACGCTACCGCAGAGAGGATGATGGGGTAACTCTGGAGCTTTACGGCAGATGCGAGGATAATCGATCAATAACGGCCTTGTACCGCGATTTCTGGCCCTACTTCTATATCGTTGAACCAGGAGAGGAGGTCAAGCAGGACCTGAGTAACGATCCGATGGTCCGTGACCTTCGTGAGGAATCCCTCTGGGAGACTGGAGAGTACCGAAGCTGTCTGAGGGTTGAGATCACCTACCCCTTCGAGGTGCCCAAATACAGGAAAAAATGGCAGGATGAAGGGTACAGAATTCTTGCTGCGGACATACCCTTCATCTACAGATATTTCTACGATCTGGATCTGGGCGTCTACCTGGAGATCGAGGGACAGGAGGTGAATTCCGACAGATATTCAACGGATCTGGTTATGGATATCAGCGATATCAAGGCCGTGGAGCCTTTCGATGTGAGGCTGAAGGTCCTTTCATTCGATATTGAGAACTCCATCAAGACAGGAGAGATCTATACGATCGGCTATTCCATATCAGGATTTCCCCTTCCAGGAGGAGAGGTCTCTGGTTCATCTATCGCTCTTGACCCGGAAGAGGGATGGGGTGCCCTGGAGGGAGAGAGGAAGATGATAGATGATCTAGCCTCTGTTATCCGTGATGAGGACCCTGACATCATAACAGGCTACAATATCGACGGATACGATATACCCCACGTCCTGAAAAGGGATAATATTCTGGATGGGAAAGGTTTGAACTGGGGTAGGGACGGAGGTATGATAGACAAAGTGGGATATCGGACCTGGAAGATAACTGGAAGGATAGTTGTTGATGCATGGTGGGAGGCGAAAAAGGCATTCAGGCCGAAGAAAGAGACGTTGATGGCCGTATCCAGACTACTTCTGGGCGAAGGCAAGGACGATATTGATACCTCCAGAATAGAGGAGGAGTGGGAAACCAGAAGGGAGGAGGTTATCAAATACTGTGTAAAGGACTCGGTTCTTGCCCTGAGGATCCTGGACAAGACCAACTCGATCCAGAGAGGCATGGAGCTAGCATACGTCGCACGACTGCCTCTGGTGGATGTCCTGAGCGGTACGACATCCACACTTATCGATTCTATCCTCATCAGGAAGGCTGATAGGGCGGGGATCGGGATTCCCCTGACGAAACATGAGAAAAAGATCTCCAAGATAGAGGGAGCCTACGTTCACGCCGTTGAACCCGGACTTTATGACTGGGTAGTTGTCCTTGATTTCAGATCGATGTACCCCTCTCTGATGATCGAGAAGAACATCTGTTTCACCACCTTCACACGGGATGTAGATGCTGGCAACATAACACCGCTTGATGATGTCTTCTATCTACCCAAGGATAAGAGGATGGGCCTCGTTCCAGATATTCTTCAGGACCTCATGGACCAGAGACAGGATGCCAAGTCGAGGATGAGATCTGCAAAGACCGAGGATGAGTCCAGGTTCCTTGACGGACTGCAGGATGCGATCAAGGTGCTGATGAACTCATTCTACGGGGTCTTTGCGTCGTATTTCTACAGGTTCACCAACAGATCGATAGGAGCTTCCATCACAGCCTTCGCAAGGGAGGCCATCATGGACCTTATCTCCACCATTG
>JAUVCY010000141.1 GCA_030595585.1 Thermoplasmatota archaeon | reverse complement strand
AGCGGTGGGCGGATTTTCTTCTTTGGAGAATAAACATTGATAAAGCCCAAAGAAGAAAAAGCGGACGGGGAAAGGGGAAATCAAACCCCGCCCATAGGTCGGGATGCATACGGGTAGCCCGGGCGGCTCCCCATGTACACTAACCAAGTAAAAAAAAAGAGTATTAATACGGCGGCCAAGGAGTTGAGCGAAAGTACCTGTGGAACTATATCTTCCTTGCCAGGACCTTCCTGTACCGGGTGATGTAACCGGCCACCCTGTTCCTCACCTTATGTGAGTGAAAGTCCGCCAGCTTCTCTGCGGATTCCTTGTTATGCTGAAAGTCACTGCTGAAATGATCAGGATACCTCTTGAGCAGTTCGATAGCGGACCTTTTTATGAATGTAGGCCTAATATTTCCCATTGACTTCACCTATTGAGGGGCGAGCGAGAGGATTTCACATATATATACGTTGTCCAGGTGACGGAGAAGAATTCCGCCTATTCCTCCAAAAGTTCATCCAATTCCCCATCCTCAAAATCGTCCGAAAGGTCATCTTTCGAGCTCTCCCTGAAGTCGAGCGGATCGTAGAGGTATCCGCAGTCGTCGCACTCGTCGAGGCCGTCCCTGATCACGGACCCGCACTCGGGACAAGACCACACGTCCAGGTCCTTGTCGATCCTCTCTATCTCCTGGGAGCCCTTCCTCGACAGGACCAGGAAGACCACGACCGCCACCACGAGGAGGAGGACCAGGCCGATAAGCATGACCAATCCCATGCTTATCTCGGATGTGGCCTCACCGGAGTCCGCCGGAACAACGGTAATGGTCATGGTGTGGTTCACCGTGACCGTCCCGTCCGACACCCGCAGGGTTACGATGTAAACCCCCTTGATAGGGTATGAATATGCGGCCTTCTCCCCCACGTGATCCCTCTGGAGCCCGTCCCTGTGGTCGAAATCCCAGATGAACGTGAGGTCATCATCATCCGGGTCCGTGGTCCCCGAGGCGTCAAATAGTATCTCGCTTCCAACGATCACGTTGGTCTCGGGGCCCTTGACCGATATCACGGGGTCCCGGTTCTCCACGATCAGGGAGAAATCCCCCGTTCGGGCAATGAAGTGGCCATCATCAGCCTCGAAATAGTAGGTGTAGGGTCCCGGATCGAGGTCCACCGGGGACGATCCGTAGAAGCTGTATCTGATCGGGTCGACGATGCCCTCGGGGGAGAGGTCTACGGTCTCACCCCCCTCGATGACAAGCCTCACCCATATCGGAGGCTCACCGTCCGGGTCCTTGTATTCTACCCTGAACTCCATGCCCGCGTTGAAATCGACGATCGCCACATCGCTTTCCGGCCTGTGCCTCAGGTTGGGGGCGTCGTTGTCCATTATCCCCACCGCGTAGTATCCCGCTGTCAATTCCGAGAAGTTCCCATATCCGATCCCCTCTTCAAGGTTCCCACCAGATGCCAACGGTGCACCCCAGGCTCCATCATGATAACGGTACACCTTGATCAGGTCCTCGTGCATCCGTACAGGGAACTCCTTGCCGGTGTACTCCATCGTTACATTGACCCACTCCAGGAGATAGGAAGCATAGGTGGGCAGTGGCGTAAACTCCAGATGGCATACGAATATCGCGCCGGGAGCTTCCGGAGGCATCTCGGGTATGGTGATATCCACCAGGCCCCTGCCGTTTGGCTCCGAGATGCCAAAGGACATCTCCACCACGATCCCGTAATAGAAGTCGGAAAACTCCTCGGAGACCCTCTTGAGCAGGGTCACGTTCACGTAAGCCTCTCCGGAGGCCCTCATCTCATCGAGCACTCGAAGGGTCAGCTTTTTCGTGCCCACTCCCTCCAGGTTCACCTCGGTCACAGCGTCCGGCCCCTCGTAGATCGGGGAGTCCTCTCCCTCGAGATACCACAGGTAGGTCAGATGGTCCCCGTCGCCATCGAAGGAGAGGGAGCCGTTCAAGGTTATCGTCTCCTCGGGGAAGGCCATCAGGGCTTCACCGGGCGAGGATATCACCGCAACGGGTGCGAGGTTCCTATCGCCGATGGACAGGATCCTGCCCCCCGACAGGGATATGGTCATATGCTTCTTCGAAATGGATGGCTCCCCACGGGGCCTGGCATCAAGGGGAAGGGTCCAGACCACCTCGTATCCTCCGCTTCCATCGGGCGAATATGAGGTGACCACCCAGGGGTCCGCCCCCACGATCGTGTAGAAGGAGCTCCCCCCTGATATCGCCCTGGTAACCGGTGCGAGAGGCATGGAGAGGTTGGATATTATCGTCCCATTGTTCAGGTACATGAACAATATCCGCCCCCCTACCTGCATTGAGATCACTCTGGCGGTCTCGGAGACCGCCGGTGGGGTGATCATCTCGTAGGGGAGGGGCGATCTCCAGATCAGGTCGACACCCGTGATGTTATCCGGTGCGCCATCATCCACATCCTCAGCGTCAACGATCCCATCCTCGTTATCGTCCGGGTTGGAATCCAGCACTGCGACCTCCATGCTGCTCCCCACAACCAGTTTGCCGTTGAGATACGAAAGAGAGAGTATATCGGTCGAGAATATGGTGGAGAGGTCCATGGTGCGTATCAGCGACCCCGTGTTGGCGTTGATGATGGTTATCATATCTCCATTCGCGACATAGGTCTTACCAAGCGAGGCGGCAATGGGACGGTGTCCCGTGCCCACATCGACTTTCCACCTGGCCGATCCATCATCGTCATCGTAAGCGGTCATGTTGCCATCAGAGGTGATGACCAACACGTTCCCTCCTGCGATCATTATCGGGGCCGCGACAGGGGAGGGAAGCGGCTTCCTCCAGAGGACATCGCCTGCGGTGATCCCGGTCTCCTCCTCCTCCTGATACGCCCCGTCGTTCACGCCGTCCCAGAAGCCGATCCAATCAAATGCCCAGAGCGCCTGGTCGTCTCCCAATGCGAACACCTTGTTCGCAAATGACCAGGACTGCTCGTTCTCGATGTGGAGGGCGGGCCTTCCGATGAGATTGGATGATGCATTGGTATAGGTCCAGAGCCTTCCTGTCCCCCCGTTGCCATCCGTCGAGGTGTTCAGAGCCGTGAGGTCGCCCTGCGGCGTGGTGAGGAAAAGGGCCGAGCCCACTGCGGATGACGTGCCCGAACCCGCCTGGGAATCAAGCCAGAGCGGCTCTGCGGGGTCGCTCCAGTCCGCCCCAAGGTCGTAGGACCAGTATGTCCGGTTGCTCTGAAGTTCCCCCTGTGACCAACCCGTGTGGCCCGGGTTTCCTCCTGCGGAGGTCCAGAAACCGGTCAGGACCGGCCTGACATAGATCTCTATGCTGTCCATATTGTCCTCTACCTGCGTCACCTTGTCCTTGGGCGATACCTCGGTGATCCACCCCACTATCAGTGGATATCCGGTCTCTGCGACCCAATCCTGGGAGATCACCACCTCCTCTCCGGGTTCCACCCTGAGGCCGGACACCATGCCTACGACCTTTTGATTCAGAAAATCAGGAGTGGAGATGCGGAACACCACGGAGACCGTGGCACCTACCGTCCCGTTGTTCAACACGGTGAGGGCGATCTGCACGTTCTCCCCCTCGAAAGGGGCGGGATCGTTGAGCTCAATGGAATGGGCCCTCATATCGGGCGACCCTATTGCGATCACCTTCCCACCGTTGGAGGGGTTCTTCCTGGAGATGAACACACGCCCCATGCCTACGGCCAGCGTGGAGTCTATCTTCGATCCGATGTTCCTCTGCCAGATGAGCCTGTCCTCGTCCGCGACGTTGAGGGTCGTGGTCGATATGCAGTACACCTTGTTCTCCCTGTTGCCAAAGAGCAGGACGCCGTCGCCGACGATGGGAGAAGAGCGGGATATCTCCCCTGTGGTGTTGAACCTCCAGAGGGGTGAGCCATCTGTTGAATCAAAGGCATATACGGACCCCCCGACATAGGCGTTGTACAGGCCCCATGCCCTCTTCGTCGTGAGGTAGATCGTACCGTTGTGATAGGAGGGGCAGGAGGATATCTTGGGCGGGGCTCCGGACCCCACATCCACGGACCATATCTCTGCTCCTGTCAGGGCGTTGAGGCAGAAGAATATCCCGGTGGAGTTTCCGTAAAATACGTTGCCCTCCGCAAGCAGGGGGTGCCCCTGTATCGTCGTATCCGGGTCCTCCTTCAACCAGAGGATGTCCGCATTGCCCGTTGATTTATTGGACTCCCCGGAATAACCCTGGTCCCCGTCAAAGAAACCGTCGCTGTCCAGACAGTAGAACGTCCCCCACCCATCCGAGATGTAGAGCCTCCCATCGTGGAATGCGGGATTGCTCTGGAAACCCCAGAAGTTCTCCTGGTCCCCCATGGTGAGGGTCCAGTTCACGGAGCCGTCGTTGGCGTTCAACGCGTAGAACGTGCTGTTTATCAGTTTGGAGGTCCCCACGAACACCTTCCCGGCGGCCACCATCGACGTGGAGATGATGGAATCCGCATGAAGGTTCGCATCCCAGAGCCTCGTATTTGTATCTATGTCGACGGCGTAGAAATGGCCGTTATCCGCTCCGAAGTATATCACCCCGTCCCTTGCCGTCCCCCCAACGGAGATATGGTAGTTGCCGATGTAATGGTCCCAGATCACATCACCGTTATCCGGGTCCAGCCCCCTCATGTGGCCGTCGCCCGAACCTATGAACACGATCGAATCGTATAAAATGGGCGAGTCGAACTCCTTCAACCCGGGAATATCGGTGGTCCACAGGGTGGTATTGTCCGGGGGGATCAGGGAGGGGGAATAACCGGTGTGGTTCTCATCGCCCATGTACATGGGCCATGAATCCCCATCCAATGACGCCTCCCTTGTCGGGGCGGAGATCCAGGGGATGTCGATATCCCCCTCGATGCCCGAGGCCGAAGAGGGCGTGAAAAACACCATTGACGAGGCCAGCATCATGAGAACAGCCAACGTTGAAATAAACCTGACAAGAACCTTTCTGTTCACTATAATCACTCCACGATATCGGATGATAACCAACAAAATTCTATTTATATAAAAGTTGTGTAACGTCCTTCGTTCATGTACAAGGTGCGCTTTATATCTCGTACGTGTCATCCGTTGACGGGACCAGGACCTCCGTGAAGGTGGAGATGGCGTCTGCAAGCGGCGTCCTGTCGTCACCATGTACCAGTATGACCTTTGCCGCTCCCGTCTCCTGTGCGAACCGGGTGAGCTGGTCGTGTCCCGCGTGTGCCGAGAAGTCGAAATGGACCACCTCGCAGTCCACTTTCTCGATCACCCCGGCGATCTCGATCGAGCCGGTCTCCATCAGCATCCTTCCGTTTGTGTCATCCACCTGATATCCCGTGAGAAGGATGCCGCTTCTCGTATCTTTCCTCCTGTTCTCGATGTAATCGAGCACGGGCCCGCCATCCAGCATGCCAGACGTTGTTACCACGATCGGGGCGTTCCTGGCCTGGGCCCTGTGGCCCGGGTTCTTGACGAACCTGATCGACCTGAGGGCCCGGTTCAGCGATTTGGGGTCCCTCAGGAATCTGGGGTTCTCGAGGTACAGTTTCGAAACCCTCGTCCCCATCCCGTGAAGCCATTTCTCACTCCGCAGCGGCGAGATGATCTGTATCACCTCCTGGGTCCTTCCCACGGCGAAGGCCGGTATGATCACCTTACCGCCCCTTTCAAGGATCTCCTCGATCTTTCTAAGGAAGTCGGATTCCACCTTCTCCCTGTCGGGGTGCGGGCGCCCCGAG
>JAUVCY010000227.1 GCA_030595585.1 Thermoplasmatota archaeon | reverse complement strand
TCTGCTTTGGTTTACTCCCGTGACATTTATACTGACAGATACCTCAGTAAATATATAAGAGGAGGAGTGTAATCTCAAATCGGCACCACACCTGTTGTGGGATGTTCGGGTGGTATACCATGGGCTCGGAAAGAAAAAAGGCGATGATATCGATAACACTGACCGTTCTCTTTCTAATGCTCTCCATGACTGCATTGGTCCCCGTCGGTGGGGAACCCCTCGATCTCCCCCCGAAGGTGCTCGAGAGCGCAAGGCTTCCCGAGCCCCCCATACGTGATGAGATCGTGATCGATCTGGAATATGGGCCGCTTCACATGGAGCAGGGACTGGAGGGCATGGAGCTTTCCATGGACGGCCTGGAGAACGATCCCAGGCCGGATGCATTGAACCTGCCCTGGGAGACGTTCAACCTCGACCTCCCGGTGGGGACCATCATCGATGATATTACGCTCCGGGTAGCGGATATGGACATTATTCCCTTCAGCACACACATCAGGATCAATCCTACCGCAATACCCAATATCTACGTATCCGGTCCCCTTCCGGAGTCCGAGCCGCTGCCTCCGCCAGAGTCCCACATGCAGTGGGAGATCGGCACGGGGATCGACCTGGACACCTACGAGACAACTGCGAAGATCTCCATCAAGCTCCATTCGGCCATTCCGGTGGGAGATGACATCCACTCGATCAGGTCCGGATCGATCCGCCTCACCTACTCATATCCCGAGCCCCTTTCCGCAACCAGGGCAGAGGATTACGATATGCTGATCATCGCCCCCGAGGCATTTGCGGATGGGATGACGGATTATCGTGATTTCAGGAACAGTACGGGAACGACCAACGTGCTCGTCACGCTGGAAGATATCCTCGCGGATGTGCACTGGGATATCCAGGAGAACGACACCCAGGAGGAGATCAAGAGGTTCATCTACCTCGCCAGGCTCAATTGGGGGGTGGACTTCGTCATGCTCGCAGGAGACCAGGACCGGATCCCCGCAAGGCACATAATGGTCCTGGACGGGTACGACGATACCTACACCTCTGGAAGCCAGGACGGAAGGTTCGTCCCCTCGGACCTGTACTATTCCGACCTCTTCGAGGGGGGTGGTACCGACTTCTGTGGTTGGAACGATTACAGGACAGGAGATTCCGCACTCCTCTGGGGGGAGTCGACAACAACATATCCCAACAGGGACGGCATGGACTTCTACCCCGACGTGCTGCTGGGCAGGATAACACCCTCCACCACGGGGGAGCTGGAGATAATGCTCACCAAGATAATCGAATACGAGCTGAACGCAAGGGACTCGGTCTGGTTCAACAACGCCACCCTCTGTGGTACGAACACATTCACCGCTGGCCAGGGGGATACAAGTGGAGTTGCGGAGGGTGAGTATATATCAGACCTGATCGCAAACAATTACCTCACCTCCTTCAATATCACCAAACACTACGAATCCCTGGGAAACCTCACCTCGATAGCATCCACGGTGAACAAGGGCTGCGGCTTCTTCGAGATGGCCGACCACGGCTCGTATGCCGGATGGGGATTCACCGGGGCCACACCCGGCGGTGCGGTTAGATCCTCGACGGTGTCCAGCCTGGACAATTACTACATGCTTCCGGTGGTCGTGCTGGATGCCTGCCTCACATCGGGCTTCGACAACGAGAACGCCTCGTCCACAACGGACGGAAAGGACCCGGTCTACGGGTACTGGTACTATCCACCGGGATCCTCCTCCTCCAGCAGGGATTCCCTGGCAGAGAAGTTCCATCTCAACCCAGATGGAGGTGGCATCGCCACCTACGGGGCAACGAGGGTAGGATGGGGGATCTTCGGCTCCGGGCATCCTCTTTCCCTTTCGGGTTACATGAACACGCGCCTGTTCAAGGCTTACAGCGACGGCAATACAAGGGCGGGCGAGCTGATCGCTCAGGCCGAGATAGATTACAGGAACAACAGGGGTATCTCGGGTACGCATGACGTCAAGACAGTGACCGAGTACGTGCTCCTGGGAGACCCATCCCTCAACATCGGTGGGATAAACTCCACCAATGTCAGGATAGAGCTGGATTCGGACGTGGTCTCCGGCCTCCCCGGGGAGAACATCACGGTGGGATTGGCCCTGAACAACACGGGCATCCTCAGCGCGCTGTTCGAGCTCACCATCTCCTCGGAGGACCTCACGGGCCTCTCGTGGGACGCGGAGTTCACGCCCGACAGCATGAACCTGCTCCCCGGCTCGTCGGGGTCGGGGTCCCTCCGCATCAGGGTGCCCGACATGGCCCTGAACACCACATACGAGACCTTCACGCTTTCGGTCTCATCCAACTTCCTGAGGGAGGCGAGATCGGTCTCCCTCCGGGTCAACATAGAGAGGATATGGGGTCTGGGTTCATCCCCGCAGATCGAACATATCATCTGCGGCCCCCAGTCGCAGATATGGGGTTATGCCGATGTCATAAACCTGGGCAACGGGCAGGAGACCGTCAACATGACCATGATAGATATGCCCGAGGGGTGGAACTTCTCCTTTGGGGATGACAGGACGTTCTCACTGGAGGATATGGCCCCCTACGACGAGATCTCCGTACCATATCGGTTCGACGTCCCCCTCGAGGCACTTGCGGGCAACTACTCCGTCGGAGTGGCCTCGAGATCAACGATCTCGCCCGCCTCCACGACGTTCCGTTTCTCCGTGCTTGTCGAGGTGGTGGAGGGGCTGTTCCTGGAGGTTGAGAGGGCCAATATTCAAATGGCCCCCGAGGAGGTCCGGGTCGTCAACGTTACGGTCATCAACACGGGCAACTCGGAGATGTCCTATCACCTGGGCCTGGAGGTCATGGAGGTGGATACGTGGCCCATATCCCTAGGGGTGAACGATATCTCCGTGCCGCCCTTCTCCAGAAAGGTGGTCCCGCTTACCATCACCGCCCCTGATGGGACGCTTGCGGATCAGTACGGCCTTACCATCTTGGCCGAGGGGGGAAACCTGTCGCGTGAGGTAGGCCTCAACATTGAGGTGACCGCAAAGCACAGCTTCACGGCCTACACGGACGTGGAGGTCCTCACGATCAACGGCACCAATTCGGCCGAGCTCACGATCAACGTGTTGAACCTGGGAAACAAGCTGGACAGGTATGACATCACCAGGGTCGAGGACGGGACCTCCCCCTGGAGCTCCAACATCGCCAGGCCGACCGTCACCATCAGCCCTCTTGAGGTCAGCTCGATCCGTGTGGACATATTCTACCTGGAACCCCTCAACGGGAGCTACAGCATATCATATTCGATCGCACCGGAATCCGGGGGGTCCCCCCAGATAGTGACCTTCCTGGTGCTGGTGGAGAGGGTGTTCAACTTCACCGTGACCGGTGAGATGCAGACATCGTCCGTTGAACCGGGGGGAGACATACAGGTCATATATCGGATAAGGAACCTCGCCAACTGTCGGGATGTGTTCACACCATCTTTTTCCGTCCCACTGGATTGGTTGGTCTATCCCCCACCGGCCGATATCGACCTGGGTTCGGGAGAGGAGCGGTTCCTGAAGGTCAACTTTACCACACCCGAGGACGGCCTGGCTGGGATCTATTCGATCAAGGCGTTCTTTTCGTCCCAGGGGTTGGGCTCCTCCCTGCCGGTGGAGAGCTCCGGTTCCATCATGCCGATATATTCGATCGCCTGGGCCCTTGAGGGTGATGCGAGGTCGATCAGCGTGGGGCCTGGACAGATGGATAGCATTGAGATCACCATCACCAACCACGGAAATACCTACGACCGGTTCGAGATCCATATCATAGGACACTCCAACCTGACGAAGTGGCTCTCCTTCTCGGACAACAACGTGAGGCTTGCCCCCGGGAAGATATACAATATAACCCTCTCCATATCGGTCCCCTCCAACGCGACCTACCTGGATTATCCCGTGATGCTCCTGCTGGGGTACGGGCAGGGTGAGTC
>JAUVCY010000295.1 GCA_030595585.1 Thermoplasmatota archaeon | reverse complement strand
GAGGTGGCCGATCAGGACGATGAGCGCGAGGACCCGGAAGGTGAAGAGGCCGAAGAGGATGGATCGGGACACGGTCCCAAGCTTCTGACGATCACGGAGAACGGTTACGGAAAGAGGGCGTATGCCTACAAATACAGGTTGACCAGGAGGGGCTCCTCCGGTGTGATAAATATCCACAGGAACTATCTGGGCGATACCGGAAACGTGGTCTCCCTGATGGTGGAGCACCCCGGCTCCGAGGTCATGCTGATAACCCAGAAAGGAATGGTGATCCGAACCCCCATATCCACGATCCGCCTGGTCAACCGGGCTGGAAAGGGCGTTATTACGATGAGGATGGTGGAGGGAGATACGGTAATGGGCGTCGCACAGGTGAACCCCATCGAGGAGTCACCTGACCTTGAGGATGATTCTGAAGATCAGGTTCAGAATGTGGAGCCTGAGAACACTTAAGGACCAGGGGACACAAGCAACGAGAGGTAAATGGAAATATCAAAGGTAGAGGATATCAGTTCACGGGTGGTCGTCTCATTTCTTAAGAAGTGAGACGCCACATTCGGGGCAGAACTTCCAGCCGCCCTGCAGCCCATATCCGCAGAGTGGACATCTTCTGGATGCGCCGGGCGTATCCTGTGACGCGGATGATCCGCCGGTCTGGGCCTTCAACTGCTTGTCCACGAAGTACTGCGCCTCGATCTCCGATGCTGCGCGCTTCATGTACTTGTTCTTCAATTTCTCCTTCGAGAAGTCGTAGGGGTTGACTGGATCCGCCTTCTTGCTTGAAAGGTTGTTTCCCCCGCAGTTGGGGCACAGCATCCTGCCCTCGCATCCATACCTGTCGCAGGTCTTGACGCCGAAGTTACCACTGCAGATCTCGCAGTATTGGTTCACATATCGCCTACAATCACTACAATATGCGACCATTTTTTGTCACCGTCACGTAATGTATCTTCAAGTAATATAAAGGTTGGCGCACGGTTCCCGATCACCGAGTCTTGACCTTGAGCTTCTTCCTCTTCTCGATGACCTGCGCCTCGTATTCGGGCCCCAGGTCTATCGCACACTCCTCTATCTCGGGCAGGTTTCGAATGAATGCCGCCTTGGAATCGGTGTCCATCAGCTCCACGAACTTTCGGTACCTCTTGTTGATGTCGTGATGGTAGAGGAACCCTCCGACAGCTATGATCGCGCCAATGATTATGAAGAACCAGGCCACCATGTCGATCTGGTCGAGGATGGGGACCTCGTACTTCCTATCGACCTGATCGAACTCGATGAGAAGTTCCCAGAGGCCAGACATGGCTATTACGGTTCCCAGGATGCCGATCATCAGCAGGAGCCCTTTCTTGTTCTTCTGCCAGTATTCCTTCAGTGTCATAGGTCCTCACCACCTCTAACGTCGTTTAATATTTATCATTTATCCAATGGACCATATGAAAAATGGCGCCGTTTCTGGGAAAACCTTAAGAAAGTGTTGCGTGAATGACCCATTCCCTGCCTTCGAAGACGGCGGTGATCAGTGATCCGCCTTGGCAATGGTAGGGGTAAAAAACTTTGGTGCTTTTTTAAGGGTCCCCGGCTGACCGTTCAGATGTGACATCGAGGGATGATGCTGAGGCCAACCCAGGCACCGTACATACCCCCCGGGGATGGGTCAGAGGCCGGAGTGGGCGCACCGCCTGTCTATGATGAGCTTCGTTTTTCTCCGGGGACATTCTACTCCCCGTATATCGTGATAATCAGTTTTCTTGAACGGGGCCTGTTGTCCATCTCCATGAACACCACGTGCTGCCACGTTCCGTGTACCATCCTGCCGTCCCTTATAGGCAGAGTCATCTCCGGCCCTATCATGGAGGCGCGGAGATGGGAATGGCCGTTCCCATCGTCGTGGTATATGTGGTGTTTGTAGTCGCCGTTCCTGGGGATCAAACGGTCCATAAGCTCTGGAAAATCCTGTATCAGGCCAGGCTCGTACTCTATGGCGGTTATCACCGCGGTGGCGCCAGGGCCGAATATGTGGATAAGGCCGGTATTGATGCCGGATCTGCTCACGATCTCCTCCAGATGTGGATTGAGGTCAACGATATCCCCCTCCTTCTCTGTGTCGAAAGATAGTTCATCCGTTCTTATGACCACACTGCAGCCTCCTCAGTTGTCATCTGTCAATGGTATCATGCAGAGGAATACCAGCTCCTCCTCCCCCAGGTTATCGTATCCGTGGAGCTCATCGCCGGGTACGAATATGGTGTCCCCCCCGGAAACGGTGAAACGCTCCGTATCCGAGAACACCTCGGCCCTGCCCCTGAGGAAATATATCTCGTGTTCCCACGGGTGGCCGTGAAGCGGGATCTTCCCGCCCTTTTCGAGGGTGAACCTCCTCATTGCGAAATTGGACGCACCGTCGCCTCTGGAATATATCCATTGGATCCTGGTCCCCACTACCCCCTCCATCGAGACCTCCTCGTAAGGCACATCCTCGATATGTTTTTTGATCATCCTATTCCTCCAGCTCGGCCTCCAACTCCATCCAGTAGTTGTAGACCTCCAAAGGTACCCTTCTGAACTTGATCTGTATATTGAGGTTTATCTCATCCCCATTGTCGTTGTAAAGGAGGACTGCGGGCCTCGAAGATTCTATCGCGCCGGTATCGCATTTGACCGAGACATATGCCCCTGTCCCTCCCTCTTCTGTCCCACCTGCCATGTTCACGGAGATGTTCTCACCGGGTCCTGTAAGGACCACCGGGTTCTGGGTCATCTGCCTCATGGCCCGGACGGTTCCGGTCTCGGATTGGGCCACCGTGGATGGAGCGGCCGTGTTGTTATCGTCTGTCTGATTGCCAGATGCGACGTTCATGGGTATGCCGTAAATTGAAAGCGTCATGGTGTCAGGCTGGTTCTGATAGGTGACCCTCCACGCCGGAGGCACCTCGTCATCGGCCCAGGTGACCAGGGCCACCACCTCGGTCAGCAGTACAACATCCGTTCCGTTGCCTATCCCCTCTATGGGAAAA
>JAUVCY010000226.1 GCA_030595585.1 Thermoplasmatota archaeon | reverse complement strand
GGGAGAGACCTCACTTTGACACTCACATGTATTCATACGTCAAAGTTAGGTTGCATATTGATAACTCGAATGGGGAAATGTAAATAATCAATGAGATATCATCTCCTTTCTGGTGTGTACGAGATGAAAGCTCTGATACTTGCTGCGGGAAAAGGGGTCAGGATGGGCCCTCTGACGGAGAACAGGCCCAAACCCATGCTTCCCGTTGCGGGAAAACCCTTCCTTGAGCACACCGTGAATGCCTTGAAAGAGGCAGGCATAGACCACATTGTGATCTTGACAGGGTATCACGGCGGCGTGATAAAGGACCATTTTGGGGACGGATCGAAGTGGGGTGTGAAGATAGATTACCTGGTCCAACCCGAGCGTTTGGGAACAGCAAATGCCGTTGGAATGGCCAGAGAGATGATGACCGAGGATTTCCTGTGTTTGAATGGGGACGTCATCGTCACCCATTCGCTGGTGGCGTCCATGATCGAGAACTTCGGGAAATATGGACGAAGCCTGATGTCGCTCATAGAGGTAGAGGATGTGTCCCGGTACGGGATGGTCCAGGTGAAGGGAGACATCGTTGAGGCGATAGTGGAAAAACCCAGGGATCGGGCCAGGGGCCTGATCAACGGCGGGATATATCTGTTCAAGAGGAACATATTCGAGGCGATAGAGAGGACCCCTCTCTCCTCGAGAGGAGAATATGAGATAACCCATTCCCTTCAATTGATAATGGAAAAGGAGGAGGTGGGGTGCATGGTTCCGGATGCAGAATGGGTCGATATCGGCTCCCCATGGGACCTCCTCCGTGCGCATGAGATCTATATGGAGGGATTGAAGGAGGATATAAGGGGAGAGGTTGAACCGAACGTTCAGATGAGGGGAAGAGTGGTTTTAATGGAAGGGGCCCTGATCAGGTCCGGGACGTATATTGAGGGGAACGTGATAATTGATGAGGGGGCGGTGGTAGGCCCGAACTCATACATCAGGGGATCCACGTATATCGGAAGGAACTCCAGGGTGGGGGCAGCTTCCGAGGTGAAGAACTCGATCATACTGAACGATACCAACATACCCCATCACAATTACGTTGGTGATTCCATCATAGGGTCAGGCTGCAACCTGGGAAGCGGGACCAAGGTCGCCAATCTGAGGCTGGACCATGGGCCGATACCCGTGGTGATCAAGGGTGAAAAGGTCTCATCCGGAAGGAGAAAGCTGGGAGTGATCATGGGAGATGATGTCCAGACGGGTATCAACGCAACGATCGACCCGGGAACGATGCTGTTCAGCGGGACGAGGGTAGGGCCGGGGGCCAAGGTCTCCGGGACCGTGGGAAAGGGCTCCAAGGTCCACTGAGGTGGATGGTTTGAAGGTACTGCTGACCTCACTTGAGGACGTCGCATCCATGAACATCAGGGACCGCCTGCTCGAGGAGGCGGAGTGGGAGGTTGTTGGAGAATTTCGTGGCGGCCTTGTGAGAAGACATGACGATCTCCTCCTTATGGAGAGAGAGGGAACCCATCTCTACATGGAATCCGTGGATGAGGAGATCGGAACGTTCATCAGGGAGGAGCTGGGGGAGGAACTCTGGCCACAGGGGCCCTTCCCTCTGGACCTGCTCGTGTTCCTCTCCAGGCACAGATCGGAGAAGGATGTCCGATCGCTGACGGTCCATCCTCCAGGTAATTTCATCTCTGCTGATTATGGGGGGATGGCCGGCAAGCTTCCACCGTCTGCACCCTTTGAGATGACGCAGGCCCTGAAGACCCTCTATAAGGAGAAGAAGGCCCTGGGGTTGAAGGACCAGACCACCTACGAGGTCACCCATCATGGGCCGCAGGTGAGCTCCCCCTGTTTCTTCATCGAGATCGGATCTAACGAGACCAGGTGGGGGGTGGAGGAGCTGGCCCGTCCTATCGCCAGAACCCTCATTTCAGATGACCTCGGCGGCCCCCGCAGGGACCTCCCCGTAGCGATCGGTGTTGGTGGAGGCCACTACGGGCCGAGGTTCACTGACAGGGCGATGAGGAACAAGTTCGCCTTCGGGCACATGGTCCCCGATTACATACTTCGTTCTTCCGACGATATCCGGGTCCCCATCGAGCTGGCAAAGGAGGCGACCCCCGGCGTCCAGAAATTGTTCTACCACAGGTCCAGTGCGAATGAGGATCTGGAGGAGAGGATCGGCGAGATCGCAGATCAACTGAGTCTGGTAATGGTATCATAGATCTTGTCAAAATAGTGATCCAATCCTTTATTATATCTCAGAGGTCCATGTGTTGACGATAGATATGAAAAGGGAATTGGTTGCGGTGGTCCCGCTTCTGTTGCTTTTTCTCAGCGGTTGCATCCAGCCGGAGGATAACGGGGGGAATGGGACCGGAGATGAGGTACTGATATTGGAGATCTCCTTGAGCGAAACCATTGTAATGGATATTCGAGATCTGAGCGTTCATGTAACCCTTCACTGTGAGAACGGTTCAATTTGGGTTGGGGATATGGATGTCGATTTCATCACCTGGGAGGAGCCCTACAACCGGACGCTGGACATTTTTATCGAGTGTCCTGGCGGCGAGGTCCTGCATATCATCGATCCATATGTAGAGAATCCGGTATATCCAGTGGAGCTATCCGAGGGGGAGACTATCACCAGGATAGTGAACCTTTCGGACCATACCTTCGGAAATGAGGAATTTGACGGATCGAATCCCTATGTTTTTATGAACGGATCATATGAACTTTGGGCAGTATACTCCTCGGGAGATGCCTGGAACGTCACAGGGCATGATATGATGTGGAGAGGGTCCGTCTCTTCTGGAAGAGTGGATTTTATCCTGAACGGGTCTTCAACGCTAAAACTGGATCCGGTGGTTGTGGTAACTGGCCATGATTATTCCGGAACCCCCAATTCGGTCCCTTATCAGGATATCCACGACAGGTTTGCCGGTAACTACACGGGGGCCAACTTGTCCGTGGAGATGAGGGATGAGCTGACGGACAGGATGGCAGAGCTTGCAGAGGGGCTTGGCGAGGACGGTGAGATACTGAAACTCGCCATCAAGGAGACCTATTCCGACCTGTCAGCTCGCCCCTACAGGATCCCTACATACGCTGAGAAAGCGCACTATAACGGTGAAGATATCTGGGCGCTGGCATTCAACAGGTGCAACGGTTTCGAGGATGGGATCGGCCATTTCGATCTATTCTTTGTATCGATCCCGGTGATCGAGGCTATATACGTGGGGGGATGCAACACCACAGCCATCCTATTTGTTACGGGGTGCGACTGATAGGTCCTTTCCCATGTAAGGGCCCACCCTCTCGTATCCAAGCTTCCTGTAATATTCCCTTACCCCAACCCCAGCAGTAACGAGGATCCTGTTCATCCCCCACTCCTCCCTCGATATCCTCTCCGCCTCGGCTATGAGCTTCCTTCCGTATCCTTGGTGCTGCCACTTTCCATCAGGCGATCGCCCGATGGGTACCATCGCTCCAAAGACCTTCACCTCACGTATTAAAGAGGTTCCCCTCTCCGTATCCACCTCCGGCCTGTGCGCATCGGGTGATGGCCTTCTCAGGCGTATGTACGCGATGAGGATATCCTCCTTTGGGGCCTCGTACGATAGAAATACCTCCCGTCCCCCCGAGGCATCATATTCCCTCCTCACGAGTTCAATGTCCAGCATATCAGGTCCATGGTCCTCACCTCTCACGCTGTGGCCGATCTCCCTGCATCTGATACATCTGCACCGTCCCCCCATGGACTCCAGCTCTTTCCACGCAAGCTGTCTGAGGTTGCTCTTCTTCACGCCGGCCTCAACAAGGGGGCTGGGAATGTCTCGCTGGACCCTTGAGATCCTCACCCATGGGGGAACCAGCCCCTTGATCCTCGCCACGACCCTGGCCGCCTCCTCCGTTGACAGAGGCTCATATTCGCCCCTCTTCCACATGTCGTAGAGCTCGGTCCCCTCGATGAC
>JAUVCY010000131.1 GCA_030595585.1 Thermoplasmatota archaeon | reverse complement strand
AATTAGTTTTCTGTTTTCAATTTTCTCATATATCGATATAGCATAACTGTTATCAGAATTGTTCATTGTCATTTTATCCACACATTCATTAGTCTATGGGCATATCAAACTTTTCCTTCTTACGCCAATGTCGGAAATGTTCACAGGGCCGCTCATCAAACCAAATCCAAACATTCAACGAGTTGTGGATATATAATATTCTCCACCATAGGAGAAATCACTCCATCAATTCTATCAGGATACAAACATAAGGCCAAAGAAGAGCAGCACAACGGTGAGAATGGCAAAGACGACAAGGTAGATCAAAGATAGGAACATCCCCAGCACGGCCATCCAGCTCCTCTCTTTCTCCCTTTTCGTGAATGATATGATCCCAAAGGTAAATGATAGGAATGCACTGAGTAGAGTAAAATTCGAACTGAACAGACACAGAAGAAACATCATGTCCAGAAGATGGAAAAGAATGGAGGGCATATCAACGAACGTCTCAAGAGCAATAATGATGAAGACCAACACCATGCTCAGAAATGAAAAGACCCCACATATGAGAGAATTTCTTGCCATGTCGTTCCAGTTGATCGCCATCACCGCCAGGATCCATCAGGTCATCATCGTTTAAATCAGCTCAATGCTCCACGATCTTGAATTTCGTTCTTTTCTCCAATATCTTACCTCAAATATGTCCGATAACGGATATAATTGCAATCAAGAGAAAGAAGATCATCCGTTTTCTTACACACATTCAAAGGAGTGAGGCCTTATGAATTTTTCCACGTGACCTGGAGCAATGATCGCACATCGGTCAAGTTTGGGACTATAAATATCAGGAAGGGAATCCCGGAGGAGGGGCCGATATGAGAACTCTTATAGTCTACTATTCCAGATCGGGAAACACGAGAAAGGCCGCGGCCAAACTTCGAGATGCGCTCTCCTGCGACCTGCTGGAGATCGACGACGGGGTCAAGAGGAACGGCATTATCGGCTACTTCAGGTGTGCAGTACACGCGATCAGGAAGAAGACGTTCCCGCTCGAACCCATGGACAAGGACCCATCTGGATACGATATGGTCGTACTGTGTACTCCCGTCTGGACGGGAACCATGTCCACTCCTATTAGGAGCTTTATCTCCCGGTTCAAACATCAGATCAAACGTCACTCCATCGTATGCGCTCAGGGGTCCGTGAAGGAGCAGAGGATATTCGCCCCGATGAAGGAGATCATGGGAAGAGAGGCGGACGCGAGGATATGGATCTCGGACAAATGGTGGAAGGATGGGAGCGCCGACGGCAGGATAACGGAGTTCGCATCAAAGATAAAGGCGGGGACCTCCTCTTGAGGATCGATTCGGACCGAACGATCATCGTCCCACTAACCAGGGATTCGATGAGATCGCTATTGGGAAAAGATCTCCCCGACACGGTCCAGGGATACCACAGGGAGGAGTGGCCGGGACCGGAGCTCCTTGAGGCGCTCCCGGTCTTCATCAACGACCTTCAGGACAACCCCTCATCCCTGGGATGGCACGCCTGGATAATGATCGAGAGGAAGAGCTCCCTGATCATAGGCGATGTGGGTCTCAAGGGACCCCCGGGAAAAGAGAATACCGTCGAGATCGGATTCAGCATCGTGCCCTCGAGGAGGGGGTCGGGTTTCGCACTTGAGGCGGTCTCATCCATGGTCGAACATGTGCTGTCAACAGATGCCAACATACGATTGACGGCGGAGTGCTCCCCAGACAATTCACCCTCCCTGAGAACGTTGGAAACCTGCGGCTTTCGCCGGTCTGGAAGAATGGGAGAGAATCTCCTGTTCAGGAGAGATGAATAGGCCCTGTACACGCCGATCTGCCCCGTTACTTCACCCCACATTCAATGGCCACGGCGGAGTATTCAAAATATGAAGATAACAGTATTTTTGTAATGTATAGTGTGAAAAATTAATGCTAATATATATATACTCATCTACTTTACTCCTATTCTCCCCACCTAGGTACATAAACGCTACGGATACAATATCCGATATGGTGGGGTTCCGGAGTGGTTGACATGAAGATCCCATCTATGATGATAAAGCAGCTGTACACTTACGGGAGCCTTTACAACGTCATGGGGGGGGTCAAGTTCACCCTGAGGAACAAACTCTCCGACGCGATACTCACCGGCATTTCAAAGGTCGTGATCGATGGCGTTAACATCCCACTGGAGAAGGCAACCTTCACGTTCAAGGGCGATACATTCAACGCATCCAAGGTGGATGCGGAGAACACCGTTCCCTTTCCCAAGTCCCAGGAGGTGGATGTCCTGATAGAGTCGCACCCGCTCCAAAAGGGCATCCCCCACGAGATCAACCTCGAGTTCAAGACGAAACCCTTCGGGATGCTCAACCTGGAGATCTCGGACAACATCGACGAGGAAGAGGATGACGATAACAAACCGAAGATCCCGCACAACAAGGAAGACAACACATCTGATGAGATCGTCAAGAAGAGGCAGGAGTTCGTCGAGGAGTTCACGGGGACAAAGCTCAAACACGTAGCGCACTACTCCATCTCCCCTGATGAGACACAGGGGAATATTGAGAATTTTACCGGTGTGGCGCAGGTCCCGATCGGGATCGCAGGTCCATTAATGGTCAACGGGGAACACGCACAGGGCGAGTTCCTTATCCCTTTGGCGACATCCGAAGGCACCCTGATCGCTTCGTACAACAGGGGGATGAAGATAGCGAACATGAACGGGGGCATCAATACCACGATCCTCGATGACAGGATGCAGAGGGCGCCCGTATTCGTATTCACATCTGCACGGGATGCCAGAGCATTCGCGGATTGGGTGGATGAGAACTTCGAAAACATCAAGAAGAGCTCGGAATCCACATCCAATTTCGTAAAGCTGCTGGATATCGAGAAGTACATGGTGAGCAAGTTCGCCTTCCTGCGGTTCAATTACACGACGGGTGACGCCGCCGGGCAGAACATGGTGAGCAAGGCTACCTTTGAAGCGTGTAACTGGATAGTGGACCATTATGATGGTATCAAGCATTCCTACCTGGAATCCAATATGGCCACGGACAAGAAGGGATCTCAGCTGAACATCCTCAGGACAAGGGGGAAAAGGGTCGTGGCGGAGATCGTGTTGGATAGGGAGATCCTCGAAAAGCACCTCTACGCCTCAACCGAGGCCATGATCTACCACAGCAACGTGGGAAACATCGGGGCGATGCTATCAGGGGCCAACAACAACGGACTGCACTCGGCCAACTCCCTCGCTGCGATGTTCATCGCAACGGGACAGGATGTTGCGAACATCGCCGAATCCTCTGCTGGCACGATATACAGTGAGATCCAGGAGGATGGGAGCATCTACGTCTCATTTACCATCCCCTCGCTGATCGTCGCATCATATGGGGGAGGCACGGGCCTTCCAACACAAAAGGAGTGTTTGGAGATGATGGGGTGCTACGGGAAAGGAAAGGTGATGAAGCTCGCCGAGATCATGGCCGCTGTTGCGCTGGCAGGGGAGATGTCCCTGGCAGCCGCCATCTCCTCGCTCGACTGGGTCTCCAGCCACGAGCGCTACGGCAAGAACCGTTGACCGCCCTATAGCTTGTGAACGTATCCATGGCCCCAGTGCAGGCATCACTTGATGGATCAAATTATTCGTATGGCCTGTAACTATTAGGCTCACCTAAATCTATATATCCATGATGGTGATAGGCCAGCTGGAGTCCCGATGGAAGAAAAGACCATTCGCATAGCACTTGCGGGCAATCCCAATGTGGGCAAGACCACGATCTTCAACCAGATGACGGGCGGCAAGCAGCACGTGGGGAACTGGCCCGGTGTAACGGTTGAGAAGATCTCCGGCCTCAGAAAATATAGGGGTTACAGACTTGAGATCGTGGACCTTCCGGGGATATATTCCCTGACGGCCTATACGATCGATGAGATAGTGGCCAGGGACCACATCCTCAATGACAGGCCCGATGTGGTCATTCAGATAATGGATGCCACCAACCTGGAGAGGAATATGTATCTGACCACACAGCTGATGGAGCTTCAGACCAGGCTGGTCATCGGGCTCAACATGACGGACCTGCGCAGGCGCATCGGGGATGATCTGAACGTTGAAAGGTTATCCGAGTTCCTGGAGATCCCCATCGTGGAGACCGTGGGAAGCAAGGGTACGGGCATCGAAAAGCTGTTCGATGCTGCGATAGATGAGGTGGAGAGGTTCCCACATCACGAGCATCTCATCGGCTACGGCCCTGAGATCGAGGATGAGGTCCGCCGGGTGATGAAGGCCATGGAGGGGCATCAGGATGTGATCGGATACTACCCGCTGAGGTGGTTTGCACTCAGGGCCCTGGAGGGAGATAAAAAGATCGCAGAGTTCTCCCGTGACATCGGGATCGAGGGCGATATCAAAAGGGCGACAAGAGGGGTGGATCCGGAGGAGTTCGAGATCGAGCTGTCGGACCACAGGTTCGAGATGATCAGGAATATCCTCAACAGGGTCCTGCAGGAGAGGAGGGGGCGCATGTCATGGTCTGATCGGATGGACTCCGTCCTGACCCATAAATACCTGGGGATCCCAATTTTTTTGATGATCATGTGGGCGACCTTCGAGCTCACCTTCACGGTGGCATCTCCCTTTGTCAGCCTGATAGGAACTGGCTTTACCGCCCTTGGAGGCCTGGTGGCCGATAACCTCCATCCTGATTGGTTATCATCCCTCATTGGAGACGGACTGATAGGAGGTGTGGGGGGCGTTCTAACCTTCGTACCCACCATATTCGTCCTGTTCTTCCTGATCTCCATTCTCGAGGGTACGGGATACCTTGCCCGGGCGGCGTTCATCATGGACAAGCTGATGTACAGGCTGGGGCTTCACGGCAAATCGTTCATACCCATGATCATCGGCTTTGGATGCAACGTCCCGGCCATACTCTCCACAAGGACCATAGAGGATCGGAACGACAGAATGATCACCATCCTGATCAACCCGTTCATGTCATGCAGCGCGAGGCTTCCCGTCTATATCCTGCTTGCAGGTGCCTTCTTCGGCAGGGGGGCCGGAACGGTCATATTCGCGCTGTACGTGCTTGGCATCCTGGTCGCCATCCTATCGGCCAAGCTTTTCAGACACACCATCCTGAAGGGACAGCCGGCCCCCTTCATCATGGAGATGCCCCCTTACAGGGTGCCCACGCTGAGGAATGCATTGATGCAGATGTGGGAGAAGGGCAGGTCGTATATCAAGAAAGCAGGGACAATAATATTGATAGGGTCGCTTGTGATATGGGCGATGGCCAGCCTCCCCTGGGGGGTTGAATACGGCAGCGAGGAGAGCGTTGCCGGCACGATCGGACATGCGATGGAGCCCTTGATCGAGCCGTTGGGGTTCGACTGGAAGATAGGGGTGGCCCTCATGTTCGGTTTCGTCGCAAAGGAGATAGTAGTGAGCTCCCTGGGAGTGCTGTACGATAGCGGGGAAGACGGAGACGACGCCCTCCAGGGGACGCTCCGGGACGATCCCGGCCTGTCACCCCTCAAGGCGTTCTCACTGATGGTGTTCACACTGCTGTACATACCCTGCCTCGCAACGATCGCGGCGATAAGGAAGGAGACGGGGTCCAGAAGGTGGACGGCCTTCTCGGTGATATACACCACCGGGGCGGCGTGGCTTGTATCGTTTCTGATATACCAGGGAGGTGTCCTGCTTGGGATGGGTTGAGGTGTTATCATGAAACAGGTGGCGGTCAGGACCTTTGCATTCGTCTCCGGCGTGATATTTCTGCTGATGGGCATCGTGCAGTTCTGGGTGACCTCTGGAATAGAAAATGATCTGTCCAGGAACATGTTGATCGCCCCCGACCCGATCCTCGGCGCCGTCCTTCTGCTGATCGGAACTGTTTTTCTTGCGGGGACGATGAAGGTCAAAAGGGAGCGATTCAGGCTTGTTTCATTCACCATGGTGGCCGTGGGGATGGCATATCTTCTCTCCCTGATGAACCTGCTCCTGTTCATC
>JAUVCY010000065.1 GCA_030595585.1 Thermoplasmatota archaeon | reverse complement strand
CCTGTCCGAATCAACCATGCCAAAGGGAGAGAACGTAGTAATAATCACAAATGGAGGCGGCATTGGAGTGCTTGCCACGGACGCATGTGAGACCTACAATGTCAACCTCTATGACCATTACAGGATGCTGGACTCGACATTCAAGGATGTCATCCCCTCGTTCGGATCCGCAAAGAACCCGATCGACCTTACCGGTCAGGCCACGGATACGGATTACATAAGATCTCTCAGAAAAGCTCTGGATACGGATGAGATCCACGGCGTGATCGCGCTGTACTGCGAGACGGCCATGTTCGATATCGAAAAGACGGTTGAACTCATGTCCACAGTCTACAGCGAATTTAAAAACAGAAAACCCATAATATTCTCGGCCTTCGGCGGAGAGATGATCAAAGATGCTATCGGCAGGCTTACGGCTATGAATGTATCCGTTTTCGATGATGTGTACAATTCAGTATCCTGCCTTGGGTCCCTTTACAGAAAATATAGATACATGAACAGGAAAGATCACCCCGGAATAGAACCTGATATCGATACGGAGTCTATCAGGGACATCGTGAGATCGGCGCTGGATGAGGGTAGAAGGTTCCTCCTCGCTCCGGAGGCACAGGAGCTCCTCAAGGCGGCCGGGATACCGGGGGCGAGGTCGATCACCGTCAGGAATATACAGGATGCTGTTGCCACTTCGAAAGAGATCGGATACCCTGTCGTGCTCAAGATCGTCTCCAGGGATATCATCCACAAGAGTGACGCGGGAGGCGTGGCATTGGACCTCATGAACGAGGATGAGGTCATCGATGGATATCAGGCTGTGATGAGAAACTGCAAGACCTACATGAAGAACGCAAAGATAGAAGGGATTGAGGTTTGCAAGATGATACCAAAGGATACGGAGACGATCATTGGAGGTAGGAAGGATAAAACATTCGGGCCCATAGTCATGTTCGGATTGGGGGGCATCTACGTTGAGGTGATGAAGGACATCACCTTCCGGGCCTATCCAATAGACAGGCTTGAGGTCATGGACATGGTAAAGGGAATCAGAACGTATCCGATCCTGCTCGGTGTGAGAGGTGAGGAAATGAAGGACGTCGAAAAAATAATGGATACGATAATTAAAGTGGGAATGCTTATCGATCAGATCGATGAGATCAGCGATATAGAGATCAATCCACTAATGGTATACCCACAGGGAGAAGGGGCTATAGCCCTTGATGCCAGGATACTGTTGAACGATGAAAAACGAGGTGATCAGATATGAAACCGATCATAATAGGCTCTGTGAATGGAAATGCCGGGAAGACCAGTTTGATAATCGGTATAGGGAAAGTTCTGGAAGGGGAGTTCCAATATGCGAAACCACTGGGGGACAGGCATGTATACAAAAAGAAAAGGTTGTGGGACCATGATGTTGGTCTTATGGAGAATATATTCGGCCTTGATACTGATTCCAGTAAGACCACGATAGGCTACGACCATTCCAAACTGAGATACATGTACGACGATGAACAGATCGAGGAAAAACTTAAGGAGCTGGCCTGGCCGTCGGAGGAGGGAATAGTCATTCTTGAAGGAGGTAGAAACCTCACCTTCGGCTCAAGCGTGAACCTGGACGTCATCAACATGACCAGGATCCTGAAAGCGGGCCTTATCCTGCTGATATCTGGTGACAACGACTTCATAATGGATCAGCTCCGATACCTGAAGAAACACGTCCGTTTGGACGATGTGGATCTCCTGGGAGTGGTCATCAATAAGGTTTCGGATGTGGATGAGTTCAAGGCCGAATACCTGACAGATATCGAGGCCATGGGAATCAGGATACTGGGCATAATACCCTTTGAGAAATCACTTGCGGAATTCAACGTAGCCAATATCGCGGATAAGCTCTTCGCAAGAGTTGTTGCCGGGGAGGATGGGCTTCAGAGTAAGGTCAAGAATATCTTCGTTGGAGCCGCCTCCGTAAATTCCGCCCTTATGAATCCCAAGTTCAGCAAGGCCGAAAAGCTCATTATAACGGACGGGGACCGATCAGACATAATACTAGCAGCGTTGGAAAACCACACCTCCGGGATCGTGCTTACAAACAACATCCTTCCCCCGGCCAATATCATATCAAAGGCGGACGAGAAAAAGGTCCCGATGATGCTCGTGCCCTTCGACACGTACGAAACGGCAAAGAAGATCGACAGGATGGTTCCACTTCTGACAAAGGATGATTCAGGGAAGATCGAGCTTATCACCGAACTCGTCAGAAAACACGTGGACCTCGGATCCATCATCCAGGACAGGTAGATGGATAGAGCCAGGTGGCCCTTTGACCTGTTATTCCCACCCTTGTAGCTTCCAGCATATAGAACCGACATGCCCCCACCTGAACGATGGGACCATAATTCTATTTAATATTACAGGATCAAGTGAGAAGTGTTATATATTTACAGAAATCTTTGCAACCAATAGGGGGACGGGAAAACCATGAATTTAAAAGGAAAACCAGCGCTGCTTGTGGTCCTGTTACTGCTGACAGGTTCGTTGTCACTGATTATCGTCCATATGCCGCAGGCATCGGCCGTTGTTATTGATTCAACACAGCACATAAGTGGGGATGCGATATACTACGACGACATCTACGTCCAATCAGGAGGACATCTCATAATCGACCCTGGCGTCACGGTGCAGATGGATAGTGGAAAGGGCATCTTCGTCGAGGACGGTACCCTTACCGTTTCCGGAAATGAAACTGCATGGGCGACCATAACCAGCACCCCGGGAAACACCTGGGCTGGGATCGAATCGCTCCCTGACTCAACGATCGTCCTGGACGTTGCCCGGATCAAGAATGCAGATACTGGTCTCGAATCATTAAGCACAGGTGAGATAGGCCAGGAGAGCTCCCTGAGGGTGGTCAATTCCAGCTTCTCCAATTTTAATATTGGGCTCAATATGCTCGGCGGTGCTATCTCTGGCCCTGTTGATGTGACGGTACTAGGGAATATGTTCAGCAACGGGCTGTATGGGATCCATGTGAACTCAGGCTACGACGGGATAACGATACAAGAAAACCACTTCACGTCCATGGAAGAGATGAGCCTCATCTGTATAGATACGGCCGATATGAACCTGATCGGAAATCAGATATATGGTGGGAAGATCGGAATTGGTTTTAACACGGCCTCCTCCCACCAAAACCTGGTTGAGAACAACACCCTGTATAACTCGGATATCGGCTTCTATGGGGTGGCCATAACTGGCCTTCAGCTGAAGAACAACTCCATTATGGCCTATGACAAGGGGGTAACTCTGGATTCAGCCCTTGATACCCTGATCGAGAACAACACCATAATGTCTCTCAATTTCAAGGGAAATAACGCAGGAATTGAGATAGATAATACCTCTCCTCCCACAATCATCAAGGACAACATCATCTCATCGAGGAGATACCTCATGAGGATCAACGGCTCGGCACTTGATTACGACATCTACAACAACCATCTGACCAACCTGTCGGACCCCATGTACATCGATACGGACGGGGACGGCTACACGGATGCCAACGTCAGGGCCCCTGGTACGGCCAGTGCCTGGATCAGGATGTGCAGAACCGCCGTGGTCCCGGTTGGCACCACCGGACCCACATATGCCACTCCGGCCCAGGCCGCGGCATACGGCTCCCCCGGAACAACATATCTCATCCTCACCAATGCGACCACACACGGTCCGAAGAACGTGGTATACAGGTTCATCTACTACTTCGATATGCCCCATTTCGAGTCCGGTGTGAAACTGGAGGGACAGGAGAGGGAGAACCTGATATTGTGGCCCGTATCAGACCACGTAACCTTCAATGGGGCGAACGGGGCCGCCCTCAAGAATGCCACCATCTATCATCAGGATGAGCCACTGCACGTACTGAACTCTGACTGGATCACCCTCTCCAACCTTCATCTCTTCAACGGAAGAAACCAGGGAGGGATATATATTGAGCTCAGCACAGAGGTTCTCCTTGAGGAAATCAAGACGGAACAGGTGATCGACTTTGCCATCAGCATCATGGATTGCGAGAGGGTGACCATCAGGGATAGTTTCCTCGAGAGCGATCTGGGATCTGCGGTGATAATGGAAGCGTCGACAGGCATAGTCGGCCAGGATACACCAGTTTCTGGCCCTGGCGGTGTTGGAATTGCCGCAATAGACTCCTCATTCTCCTGGACAGGATCTACCATTTTTTCTGGTGACGAGGCAGTCATCATCGACTCCTGCCATAACACATCCCTGAACGGGATCGAATTATCCAATAGTATTTTCGAGGATAATTTGCTCCTTGTTCAGAACAGCCCGGATCTTTCCATCGTCGACTGTTCGTTCAACCTCTATCACAGGGCAGCCTCGACATCCGCGATACGGGTTGAGGGCGATTCACAGGAAATGCTGGTCACAGGATGCAGATTCACCGGGGGAGAGTCTGCAATGGGCACCGTCCTGAAGGGGGTCGATTCCATCGGCAACCTGACCGGCTCCATATTCGAAGACAACCAATTCTCCCTAATAACATCCGGGGTTACACTCGTTGACTTCATGGGGATCTACTGGCAGGGGGATATCCTGTTCAGGAACAATACGTTCAACAACCTCACAATGGGCCTTTTCCTTATGATCATGGGAGATACCTCCCTGGACCAAAACCGGTTCTCGGGGATCGAGACCTGTATCAGGAACTTGGGAGCGGATCTCTCGATAACATCCGGAGCTTTCTCCGATTTCGGAGTTGGACTGAACGGATCCGGTAAGACCGTGATCTCTGATACATACTTCGATACCGGTTCCAACGCAATAGATCATCATACTATGCGGGATGACCGCGATCTGACCCTTATGAACGTCTCTTTCCACGATCAGAAGATCGGGGTAATGGCCGACGGAGCTCCCGTCATGGCCTCTGACTGTGATTTCCGCCTGGTCGAGCTTCCCCTCCAACTCACGGACTCGGACGGCTCATTGATCAGGAATTCAAGCCTTGGAAACAACCCCGTAAGAATAATTGAGAGCACCATGATCAGGGCCAGGCTGGATCACCTTACTGAGAGCCATATTGAGGTGAGAAATTGTGTGGGCATTCCCGTCTGGACCGAGGTGGAATCTCCCGGAACATACGTGAACTGGACCTACCCTCTCACCGTGGAAGTCACGGATGAGACAGGGGCGCCAATTCTATGCGACCTCACAATTTCCTCTTTGGAAGTTGAGATTTTCAACGGGTCCGTCGATGGGACCTGGAAAAATGAAAACCTGCCCTGTGTGACCATAGACCACATCACCTCCCATGACACGTCCACATATGAGGTTACAGCGATCCTTGGAGAGCTCATTAACTCGACCACGGTCCATCTTCTCCGGGAGACATATCTCAACCTTGTCCTCAACCAGCTTCCAGTATTCTCGGGCCCGGAGTCGATAACATTTGCAGAGGATGGCAACTGGACGGGGAACCTGTCAGTCTGGTTCGACGATAACGACGAGATTACATTCAGCGTCCATGTGTCCATCTCAACACGGCTCAACATCGACCTGGAAGATGGGATGTTGACGATCTGGGGGGATGAGAACTGGTTCGGAAACGAGACCATCGTCCTTGCCTGTGATGACAGCTGGGGCGACAGGGTGGAGGTCCAACTTCTTGTCAACGTCACTCCCGTGAACGACGCGCCATCCCTTGATCAGGACCTGCCTGTTATGAGCTCGACCGAGGACACCAGCATATGGATAAACCTATCCGAATGGGGAAGCGACATTGATGGACCGTACCTGTCCTGGGGTAGTTACCCTGGTTTCACAAACTGCACACAATCCTGGGATGTAGAGAACCTTACCATTATTCCTGACCCCGATTGGTTCGGCATCCTGTCCATTCCACTCTATCTCACCGATGGGGAGCACTTCACCAACACCACACTGACGATCAACGTCTCTCCTGTAAATGATGCACCCATCTGGACCGGGGATGATCCTCTTTCGATAGTGGTCGATGCCGGGGTTTCGACAATTGTGGACCTCTCTGCGTACATTGAGGATGTGGACTCGACAGATCTCGTTTTTAGCACCGATTCTGGCTTTGCCGGCTATGCAGGTGGGGATCTTATCTTCTCCTATCCAGATAGCGAGGTGGACTGGACCGACACTGTGGCCCTTTCTATCTCCGATGGTGAATACACCGTTGCCGTTACCCTTGATGTTACCGTAAGGGGAGAAGGGTCAACTATACCCGGAGGGGTGCTTGAGATCGACGAGGTGAACGTGGAGATCGACGAGGACACAGGCGACTGGACGGTGACCGCGTCGGGAGACCCTGACCAGAATATTCACATCGTCATAGATGGCGTAGGCTCATTTGAACTGGTGGAGACCCACCCTGGTAACTACTCCGTGACGATACCCGCTGATGAGTTCAAGAGGGGCGAAACCTACCCCTACCACTTCAGCGGAGAGGAAGATGGAGTTGACTGGACCGAGGGGGAGTTCGAAGGCACAATGGACCAGCCGGGCTCATCCGAAAAAGAGGATAGTTACCTCGCTCTGTGTTGCATTATCTCACTCGCAACGGTTATCGTACTACTTGTCCTGATCATCATCGTCGTGATGGCAAGGAGGCGTGTAGACCAAGGCTACGAGGAATAGAAGGATGTGCATGATGGACGGGCGATCAGCCCGTACATCGTTCCTTTTTCAAATTTAAATAAAATTCCCCCCGCCCGAATAACGGGGGACCCTATACGGAATCTAAAACCTCTTTTACTCTATTAGATAAGCCCAGCATCTGTGAGCTCTCTGACGATCTCCTTGAGGGCGAGATCTATGTCGGAAATCTCCTTTGCACCGGTACATACGATCTTTCCCGAGCCGAAGAGAAGCATAACGACCTTGGGCTTCTCCACACGATACACGAGACCGGGAAACTGCTCCGGCTCGTACTCCACCTTCTCCAGTCCAAGGGATATGGCGATAGTGTTGAGGTTTAGGTCCTTCTTCAGATCGGAGGTTGCAACGATGTTCTGAACCTTGATATCCGGCTTATCCGGTACCTCTATCCCCAGTTTGGCGATGTTGCCCAGAACGATCCCAACGGCCTTATGGACCATTGCAACGCTCTTGGCACCGGTACATACAAGTTTTCCGCTTGTGAAAAGAAGCATCGCGGTCTTTGGGTCCTTCAGCTTGTAAATGAGTCCGGGAAACTTCTCCGGAACATACTCAGCATCCTCAAGGCTCATCGATATCTTCGTCAGGTCCAGGGGGACTCCAATGGATGAGGAGGCCACTACATTCTGAATTACTATTTCCATGTCCATAAGATCACCTCTATTTTTTCTCTCACATTTCCCGTGATATCTCATCAGGGGCCAGTAAATGAGTCGTACCGATCCGATACAACAACATTTATTGGGGGGTAGATACGGCCCTATATCGTAAAACAGTATATAAACCCTTTTTAAAGGAGCTACCCCCAGATTGTCTTTCGGATATCGGATATCCGCGGGAGTTCCCATATCAACTAATAATATCTGATGGCCGAATTTATCTACATGGATGTAAGGTCGGAAACAGTGGAGATAGATTCATCCTTCATCGACATGATCCACAGAAGGTCCCTTCTTCGCAGGGGGATCATCGATGAGGCCACATGGACTGACCTGGAAAGCCAGGACAGGAACATGGCCAAGAAAAAGGTGATCATGCACCTGAGGAGTTGATGAAATGAGTTCGGTTCCAAATAGAGGTTCCAGCATGGAACTACCCCCCACAGGGAGGCAGAACCCGAATGGTGCCCACCCTGAAGAAGGAATACACACCAGATTGTACAGCGTGCCCGTACTGATATTGAAAGGATGCAGCGATCTTCTGCATCTGGGCAGGGACAAGAAGGTGGAACGGCCCTTTGCAGGGCCGTTGCTCTTTCCCTCTAACAGGTCTTCTTAGTGAGCCAATCCTCGAAGGCCGTCTCTCCAGCCTTGAAGGCCTTGATGTTTACTCTTGCCTTAGCCATGTTAACCACATCCTTTATGATGGCCCATCGGCCTTTTCCTTTTACTGTTTGTCCTCACCGCAGAGCGAGAGGACATATGCTCCAACCATGTGCGCCTGGACCAGGTGTTCCCTGCTCTCGAA
>JAUVCY010000228.1 GCA_030595585.1 Thermoplasmatota archaeon | reverse complement strand
TTGATGGTGTTTTCCAGAACCTACGGGGACGCGCTGTTCAGGGTGGGTCTGCTCGTTTCCATATCGCTTCTTTTACTTTTCTGGACCCTCTATATCCCTGCTATCTTTGTTGGAGTCGTCGAGTTCTCTTTCGTTGTCCTGATCTTCTCCGCCATGGTCCTGGCGTTGATGTTGATCCCCATCCTCCTGTTCATGGCGAACAACCTATCCTCCTTTCGTGGAGGTTGAACTGTTCAACATCACTCTCTGAGGTCAACCTCTCTCTCTATGACGAAGGACCCGATATAATCACATTTCTTGCAGTGGTAGACGTGGCCGCTTATGAACCCTCCCTCATAGTAAAGCTCATTGCTTCCACAATCGGGGCACTCCTGAACAATGATCCTTTTGCGCCCAATCAATCTATCATCCTGTTCCTTTCTGATCTGGCTGGCCCCTTCCTTTCCGAATATCTCCTTCCCCTTGAACACCCCTGCCGGCTCATTGTTATCCTGGTTCTCCCTATCGCTGGGCATCGATCTGATAAGGACCTTTGCCAACCTGTAATGAAGTCCGGAAAGCTCCTCTTCGGGGCCCGAGATGACAAGCTCTCCATTGTCATGATCA
The DNA here is from genome assembly GCA_030595585.1 of Thermoplasmatota archaeon. Lineage (GTDB taxonomy): Archaea > Thermoplasmatota > Penumbrarchaeia > Penumbrarchaeales > Penumbrarchaeaceae > JAGLEG01. The sequence continues at coordinate 3,356 of JAUVCY010000228.1, read as the reverse complement.
ACCACGAGAACAGGATATTTCTTTGAGAGGCCGAAATAGAACACGAACATCGTCGGTATGGTCAGGGCCGAAAACACAACAACAAGGATCAGAAATTCGGGGTTGTTCTCGTGATAGTATTCAGGGCCCCACTGCAGATCAAAGTCCAACGCCTCATCTCTCAATGGCCCATCTACCCTGATGACGACCAACGTGGCCAGCCTGTCCCTGTCCACACCTGACTGTGTCCTCAGACATGACTCCACCTCCTCCTTCGAGAGATCAAGTGATATTGTGCTCTCTCCTGTCCTTGTCCCCTTCTCGGATCCGCTGAGCGCAATATCTACCTTTCTATCTATTCTGCCCTCATCGGTCAGGGTGACCAGCCGGAGATCCTCCAGATTGTAATTCCTATCGAAGGAGAATTCCACGTTGATACTCGATATATATCTCCTCTCCATCTCCGGCATATCGCCGTACCATAGAATATGTAGAAGTATCGATCCGCTCGTGTTCAGATCCACGGTCACCCTGTCCATCAGGCCGGACCGGTCGTATTCGACGGAACTGCTGAGGTCCCATTTACCATCGCTTGCCGGATCTGATGCGTATACGAAGACCCGATCATCCAATCCATCCACCTTCTGGGATCTGGCCGTTTCACCGTTGTAATCAGCAAATGGCGTGGAATCGTCCTCAGATATCAGCCCCAGCAACTGGCTCATACCGAACAGAGCAACGATGCCGATCATCACGATAACTATCAGATTGAGAACGATCGACGACATCGGCTTTACCCTCCTCTCCTCCAGGGTTGCGTTCCTCGGCGAATATGACCTGCCATCTCTCCGGAGGTCATCTTCCTTCAATTCCACTTCTACCTTCTTTCCATCCACCTCAAATTCGCCCATTGGATCAATCCTCCCTGTAGATGGTCAATACGTTGGAGAAGCCGTCACCGTACTCCCTGGACCCGGCACCCCTCCCCACAGGCTCCCCCTTCAGCTCATCGTCGGCCTGCCAGAACTCAACCATGGAGGTTATCGCAGCAACACCTGTGGGCGTTGCCAGCTCACCCTCCACAGGCCCTATTCTCGTATGGATGTTCCTTATCATAGGCCTCACCGCAGGTACAGGCACCTCAAGGATCCCATGCTCGGTTTCAACGGTGCCCATGCCAAGCGACAGAGGCGTTGCATGGACCCACTCGTCGAACAGCTCAAGCTTCTCGTAGAGTATGGAGATCCCAATGATATCAACGATCGTATCGGGGGTCCCGGTCTCGTGAAGGTGGACCTCATCAATGCTCCCCGTCAGGTGGGCGTCCATCTCACCCTCGAGGATCTTGATCAATATCGACCTGGCAAGGGTAGCGCCCTTCTCCCCAAGCGCTGCAGCCTGGAGCCCCTGTTCGAGATACTCCTTCATCCCCCCCGCACTCACGGTCTCCGCTTCCATCGGCTCCCAGCTGACGGAGATCGCATTTGCCTCCACGCCATTTCGCGTCACCCTGCTCAATGATACCTCCGTGGGTGACATGACCGACGCAGCCCTCCTTATGGTGCTTAAAACAGCTTCCACGTCTCCCTCACCGGAGTACATGCCCATAAGGGATGCGAGCAGCATGTCACCGGATACGCCGCACCGGAGGTCAAAGGTGACGGTCATCTTCGCCCTCTCCGGGGGCCCCTCTTAACTGGCTCCTCCTTTACGGTCTCATCTTCTTTCTGCTTATTCTGATAGAGGGCATATCCAACGACGATCACAATTATGATGATGGCGCCTACCAGGAAAGGGGCCCAGTTCGTCTCTCCATTCTCATCTTCCGGAACGTAAACGAACTTGGAATATGGAAGCCTGATCATGCACTGCTTACCCAGATATCCGGTGTAGAGCCATACTGGCGTATCGATATCGTCCAGTCGGGTCAGGGTCACCCTCATCCTTCCCCCCCTCAGGTCGCCCAGTTTGTTAATATCCACGGGTATCTGACCCACGATGTTGGTGGGTTCCTCGGGATCCATGTTGGAAGCCTCCCCAGTGACCTGGAACCTTATCTCATCCTCGTAGTCGCCGTCCCTTGTATGGTCCAGTTCTATCAACACCTCTATCCGGTACTCCAGGTCGGACAGGTCCTGCGGTGGACGGGCGAATACGTTGATATCGTAGTGGGCGTCAATGGAGATATTGGTCTCGTACTGGAGCTTGTTATCCTCCTTCACTGGAGGATAAAGTATCGTTATCGATTCCTGGCCCGACCCCTCCTTTCCCAACATGACCCTGTATGAGCTGTTCTCCCTGACCTTTATGTTGTCCTCGGGATAGAGGGAGAGGTGGTTCACATCATCGGTGGGCAGGCGGATCATGTAGAGCGTCAGGGGGGACCCATCATCGACCCCATTGGACACCGTACTTCCGAACACGGAGAGCAACAGAAGTCCGATAACCATGGACAACGAAATTATCAAAGACCTCCAACCATTAGACATCATATCACCTCACCTATCGGGACCGACCTTCCGCTCCTGTCCCTGTGTGTATTGCCGAACTCCTCTATATCATCCAGCTGTTCACATGAGAAGACGGGCCCGTCGGCACAGACCCTCAGGCCCGACACGGCGCAGGAGTCACACAGGCCGATACCACACTTCATCAGCCTCTCAAGAGAGAATAGGCCGTATGCGTTGAACTCCTTCAGGACACGGCATGCGCTGACCATCATGGCCTCGGGACCGCAGCAAAATATGATCGTCCTTGAGATCTCCTCCTCCGACATCCCCTCCAGTACCTCTTTCAACGGCTCCGTGATGAAACCCGGGTGGCCGAACGACCCGTCATCGGTGGAGTACACCACCTTTCCGGAGAAGTGTTCCCACCTACCCCGAAAGAGTAGAGAAGCTTCATCTCTGGCCCCCACGAGGGATGTCACGAAGATGCCATCTTTGAACGCCCTCTCCAGTGCGATCACCACGGATGCCGCTCCCACCCCACCGGATAGGCCTATCACGGTGTCGCAGTCCTCCGGTACAACGAAGCCGTTCCCGTAAGGGCCCCTCACCCCTATCCACTCCCCTTCCTTCAGGGCGAGGATGGCCCCGGAGGCCTCGCCAACGTCCTGAACGGTAATGCCCATAACCTCACCATCGCTGTATGAGATGGACATCGGCACCTCATCTACCCCGGGAACCCATATCATGACGAACTGGCCGGGGGTCATGTCGTACCAATCCTCCCGCTCGCTCTCGAAGAATACCGTGGAGATCCCACTCGCCTCGGTACGGACCTCCTTGACCCTGACCATCTCCATCTCACCGGTCATTCTCCATCCTCCAGTGCCGCTCCGATAAGCTTCTTGACCGAGCTGTATCCCATCTCCT
>JAUVCY010000006.1 GCA_030595585.1 Thermoplasmatota archaeon | reverse complement strand
ACCACCCGTGCGGATGGAACGTATTCGGTTCTTGCAACCGCATATGACAAAGTGGGCCTGACCAAGTCAAGCACGCTGATATCGTTCAATATCGACAATAACGAACCCTCGCTGAGCATAAACACTCCAAAGGATGGGGAGATCATCGGCGGCACATATGCCATGGGGGCCACATCGTCCGACCTGTTCCTGCACAAGGTGGAGTACAGGATCGATTCGGGAGGGTGGGCCAACATGACCGGTGCGGACCCGACCTGGTCCGTTCCGGTGGATACGACCCTTCTTCAAGACGGGGGCCACGTCCTGTTCGTGAGATCTACCGACAATGCATCTCACGTGACGGAGCAGTCGGTGGATTTCATCGTGGACAACACCGACCCGGTGTGCAACATCGTATCTCCGTTCGACGGACAGTTCGTTGAGGGCGTGTACAATTTCCAGGTTTCCGCCTCTGATTTCGTGGGCATCGACAGGGTCATGCTGAACGTATTCTCCGCCTCTGCCCAGACCACCTTGAACAGGCAGACAGGCTACTATGAGTATTCGTACAACACCATGATAATGACCGATGGGACCTATACTATCACGGCCAGCGCCTACGATCTGTCAGGGAAGCTGACGAACACGACCACGATAACATTCAAGGTCGACAACCTTCAGCCCGAGCTTACCATAATCGGAATACAGACGGGAGATTATGTGGAAGGGAAGGTGGACCTCAACGTTACCGCTCAGGACACTTTCCTCCTTGACCTCAGATATTCGGTCGACGGCGGCACCTGGCTGCCCATCGGCACTACCTGGGATACGACCCTCCTTCTGGATGGGGCGCACACCCTCAACATCATGGCCAGGGACCAGGCAGGCCACTCATCCACACAGTCGCTTTCCCTCACGGTGGACAACTCCATTCCGGTCTGTGCTGTCAACAGCCCCTCGCCTTCGGAGTACATTGAAGGGGCCTACGACTTCAGGATGTCAGCATTTGACCCCGTCGGCATTGAGAGCGTTTACCTGAACGTGTTCGGGAACAGCTTCCTTGCGATATATTCGGCCTCGTCGGGATACTACGAGTTCACAACGGACACCTCCCTTATTGCGGATGGTTATCACAACTGCACAGCAACGGTGACGGACCTCAGCGGGAAGGTCAACCTCTCCGTCCCGATAACGTTCCAGGTGGACAACAACGCCCCTGTTCTGAGGGTGGTGGATCCGCTTCCGGGTGATTTCATCGAGGGGATGTTCACGGTATCCGTGAACGCGACCGACGTGTTCCTCAACCGGACCGAGTACGATATCGATGGAACCGGCTGGGTGGATGTGAGCGTTGTTCTGAACACCTCGATATTCGGCGACGGCAGCCACACCCTTTCCCTCAGGTCAATAGACGAAGCAGGGCATACGACCACGACGTCGATGGCGATCGTCATAGACAATTACGATCCGGTCGGTGCGATATCATATCCGGCTATAGATGGATATATCACCCAGAGCACACCAATGTTCCAGGTGGTAGCGTCTTACCTTGTGGGCGTGGAGAAGGTGTATATCGACCTGACCTTTGAGGGCTTTGACGGGCCGCTGTCGATGAGCTACAACTCGGGCACCGGTTACTGGGAGTTCAGGACCGACGTGTCCCTGATACCGGATGGGAGCTACAACGTGAGCGTTGTGGTCATGGACCTCTCCGGGAAATCCATCGGCCTGGGTCCCAGGACCTTCAACATAGACCTGAACAGGCCAGAGGTGGTCGTAAACAACCTGGCCAATGGAGATATCCTCTCGGAGCTCTCCCAGCTGAACATATTCTCGAGGGATGCGTTCCTCAAGACCATCCAGTACAAGGTGGATGAGAACGAGCCACTGCTTTTGAGCTATGCCGCGGAGGGTGATTGGGCCAATGCCACATTCCTTTGGGACACCACATCCTTTTCCGATGGAGCGCACCACATCACCGTGATCGCCACCGATGAGGCGGGATGGGAGACGGAGGTACATTTCGATATATACGTCGACAACGAGAACCCCACCTGTACCATCACTTCCCCCGTGGAGGATGAGTTCGTGGAGGGGATCCTCAGTATCCGCGTTACCGCATTCGACATCGTCGGTATAGATTACGTGATGATCAAGGTCTACGATCTGGAGGCCAGGGTCCCGTATAACGCCCAGACGGGGTACTATGAGTACTCCTCCAACACCATTACATGGGGGGCGGGGGAGGACGGCATCAGGAACGTCACCGCCATCGCCTATGACCTGACCGGCAAATCATACACATACGGCCCCATTGATTTCAACGTGGACAACAGGGCCCCATCCATAAGCATCAACTCCCCGCTGGAGGGAGAGGTTGTGTCGGGGACCTTCATGTTCGACGTGTACAACGGTGACGTGTTCGCCAAGGCCACGGAGTACAACATAGACGGCGCCTCATGGCAGGCCGTGACGTTGGGATGGGATACGACAAGGGTGGCGGACGGCGGCCACAGGATATTGATCAGGGCAACGGACCTGGCCGGCCACCTTACCATGGAGACCATCAACGTGATAGTGGACAACCACGATCCGGAGGTGGAGATAGCCTCTCCCTCGAGAGATGAGTACGTGGAGGGCGTATTTACCTTCAGGGTCATCGCGTTCGACCAGGTCGGGATCGAGAGGGCATCCATCGATGTGGCTGGAAGGTCGACGCCCATCTCCTACAATATCCAGACCGGCTATTACGAGTTCGTGATGGATACGAGGGGCCTGGATGACGGCACACATACGGTGAACGCCACCGTTATAGACGTGGCAGGAACGAGTGTGACCACATCGACGATCGAGTTCCGTGTGGACAACTCATTCCCCTCCCTGACCGTGGAGACGCCCGTCAAAGGTGAGCTGATCTCCGGCCTCTACGCCGTCAGGGCATATACGGGAGACGTGTTCCCCGGAGCCGTGAGATATGCGATAGACGGCACCACCTGGTATGACGTATCGGTTCCGTGGGATTCCACGCTGGTGGGCGACGGCCCCCATCAGGTCACCATCAAGACCACGGATAAGGCGGGACACTCCATGTATTTCGACGTGGACGTGACCGTTGACAACTCCCCGCCGGTCATATCCCAGGCAACCATCGCCCCTGGAGAGGTATTCTCCGGGGTCCAGACGCTCAGGTTCTACGTGGTCGATGCGATCGGTGTGAGGCAGGTCACCCTCACCATAGACGATGAGAACCCAATTGAGATATTCAAGGGTGAGGGAGGCATGTACTACGAGTACCTCATGAACACCCAGAGGTTCCGCGACGGCAACCACGTGATCCATATCAGCGTGACGGACATGGCCGGGAACGAGGTCAATGACACCTACGGGATCAAGACCGATAACACCGGACCCGAGATCTCACTGGATTACTTCTGGATCGAGGGCGATCTGGAGGTAAGGATCGGTGAGGTGAAAGAGGGGACCTCCGTCGTATTCATGGCGACCGTGACGGACCCGTCCAACGTGAGCGTGGTGCTCATCAACATCGACTCATCCGGATGGAGGGAGATGACCCCCGACTCCAACGCATCCAACGAGGACACCTATCTCCTCTACTGGCCAACGGTCGGTGAGGACACGGGAGCTCATATCTTCCAGATCAAGACCTCGGATAGATTGGGCAACGAGAACTCCAAGTCCGGCCTGATCAACGTCAAGAGGGAGATAAAGGAGGATAGCTTCGGGGAGAGGTTCGTGGCGGGTTTCATAAGCGCCCTTCCGATACTCTGGTTCCTTATCTTCATCGCCCTCATTGTGGCGCTGGGCATCCTGGGATACCTGGGAATACTCACCAAGTGGGCCAGGGGCGAGGGAAGGGACAGAGAGGATAAACCCGAGGAGGGCAAGGATGGGGAGGATAAACCCAGGGGGGGCCTTGGAATGTTCAAGGGGAGGTCCCCAAGGAAGGATAAGGACCCCAAGGTCAACACCCTGAAAGATTCCAAAAGCAAGCCCATAAAGCTTCCCGGAATGAAGACCTCCGAGGATTCGGCGGACCTGGAGGAGATGGAGATCGACTGAGGTCAGAAGGCAGTAGCGGGAACACCCGATAGAGGAGATGTGTGGGATGTACGTTAAACGGGCATATGGGGTCAGGGGTAGTTTCAGCTCCCTTTTGACCGGTAGGCTCGTTCCGGTCCTCCTGCTCATCTTCATCACCTTCGCCGTCGCTGTGGGTGTCGTCGGGGGTGAAGAGGCGTACACGGGAGGTGGTTATCCGGAATCCGGCGCCTCCTCGGGATACGACTCCATCTGGAGGGCCGATTCGGGCAATTCGCCGTCGAACACCTCCGTTACCTTCACCCTGTCCGGATCGGGGGCCAAAGGGATAACCCTGGCACCTCAGGACGTTGTGTTCGTTATGGACCATTCGGGCTCCCTGGAAACGGAGGACCCCGGGGTCCTCCGGATCAGGGGCGCCCAGAGGTATGTGGATAACATGGTGGCGCCGTTCGATCGGGCCGCCATCCTCAAGTTCGACACCACGGCCGCCCTGTTCAACCACCTCTCGGCGGCGCAGCCACAGGTGAAGGCGGACCTGGATGCGCTGGCGAAGATACAACCCCAGGGACAGACCAACTTCCAGGACGCGATCTCCCTCATGAACGACGAGCTGATCGTGCACGGAATTGACGGCAATCAGAAGATAGGGATAATATTCTCGGATGGGTCGCCGGACCCGCCGGAGAAGAACGTCTCCCTGGAGACCATGAACGTCACCAGGGACAACGGGATCAAACTCTATACGATCGGCCTGGGGAATAACGTGGACACCGGCCTGATGGGGTGGATGGCAGACTACACCGGAGGAGAGTTCTACTGGGCGCACGACGCCCAGGAGCTTGAGGAGATCTACCTCAAGATATCCAACCAGTTCTACAACTTCACCGCCGGGAGCAACTGCACTCTTGTTCTGGAGATGTCGGGTGATATCAACTACGTGGACGGGAGCTCGAACATCACCGAGGGACTTTCGGTGAACAGGAGCGGACCTGGGGACGTTCTGACATTCGATATCGGGACGATCATGATAGATGAGACCTGGTCCGTTCAGTTCCGCATAGAGTCCCCCGACGGCGAGGGCAGTACAAGGGTTTTCGACGGGGCGAGCGAGTTGAGATATGTCGATTGGAGAGGGGATGACAGGACCGCGGACGTGCCGGACCTTTTCGTTAACGTGATCAGGGCCTTACCTCCCCCGCTGCCGCCTCCGCCACCTCCCCCGCCGGCGGTGGCTCCCGCGCCGATACCACCTCCCCCTTCGGTTCCGGTGGTGGCGCCGTCAGTTAATGTGGCCCCAGTCATAACTGCGACCCCGAACATCACGCCTGTGACCGTGGGACAGGCGGCCACGGTCCCGGTGGAGTATATGCTTGCCGGGCTGGCAACGCTCGGGTTGGCAGAGAGGACGGCCCTCAAGAAAACGATCATCGAGAAACAGAAGGTATCAGTTGGAGCATAGGATGGATTGAAATGCTTGCCAAAAGGAACGGAAAGATCGCATTGACCCTGTTGGCCGTGATCCTCCTGGGGGGCGTGGTGATATCCACATTGCCCTCATCAGGGGGAGAGTGGCCGTCGAACGTCTTCGAGCAGGAGGTGGAGGTGACAAGGATACCCGATCACGAGAATGACAGGGCGCCGTTCAACCTGGAGCCCGTGGTCCTGTACATCTCATCGAGATCGGATCAGGTCATCAATGCCGCGGATGTGCGCTACACGTGGTCCTACCAGGGCGTCCAGAGCACGGAAGGAGGATACACCTTCAGCAAACACAATGATACCCATTGGGTCACCACCATTCCCGGCTATCAGGGAGGGTACACCGTCCAGTACCACATCGACGCCTTCGACGAGAAGAACCACCCCCTGACCTCGGCGACCTATTCTTACAAAGTGGTCCAGAACGGGTCCTGGCAGGGGGACGACTTTGACCTCAACCTGGACCTCTCCTGGGGGCCCGAGAACCCCAAGGAGGGGGAGAGCATATTCTTCAACATCACCACCGTGGATGAGACCGTGAGCATCAACAGGGCGGACATTTTCTACACAGTTTCCATATCCGGAAATCCCAGGGACGGGGTGGATTCCTTCTTCCAGGTGACCGCCACCTCGGTGAGCTACGAGATGATACCCTACCCCCTTGGCTCCTCAATATCGTTCTACATCGAGGCGTATGACGCATACAACGGCAAGATCCGGTCAAAGACCTACTACATAGAATATCCGGATATTCCCATCTATGGCGAGATCATCACCGGAACCCTTTTCGCATACATCCGCGACGAGGGGGAGAACAAGGCGGCCGATGCCACCGTACGTTTCTACAACGAGACCTTCTCCTACACAACGGATACGACCGCAGGCTGGGCGATGACCAACGTGACGGTCAACAAGGGGACCTATCAGGTGGAGATCGAATACGACGGGGTGTTCTATGACTTCGTCATGAACGTCCCGGACAGGTCGGGTTCCTTCACCACCGACTTCAACGTGAACCCGAAATCGTACGCCGTAATGGAAGAGAATGAGGATTCTCCATCGTGGCTGGAGGGCTTGGGGGTGCTTCTTCTGATCGTGATGACGATCGGGTCCTTCATGGGGGCCAGGAGGCTGTACGACTGGAGGGAGAGGCTCAACAAGGAGCGCAAGAAGGCCCGAAAGAGAACGGATGTGAAGGCGGAGGCGTGGTGGGAGAAACTGCTCCTGAACAGTGAGAAGAAGAACCTGGTCCTGAGGGCGTCCGCCTTCCTGATGCTCTCCCTTCTGGGCCTTTTCTGGGCTCCTTTCTACCCGATATGGCTGATACTTATACTGGGCCTATTCATCACCGCCGTATCCCTGAGGTATCCATTTATCTCACTTCTGATACTGGCCGTTCTGGTGGCGGCATCCACATCATATCAATCCACCGAGTTCGGATGGGTATTTCTGGTGTTCTCGCTTGTGGTCATGATCGGCGGTTTCTTCGACTGGAGGTACGCATACCTGACCTATCTCACCATCTTCGCCACGGGCCTGGGTGTGGGGCTGGCGGTCCCTCTGGTGGCCGTGGTGGCGATCTCCCTGTTCATGGGGGCGGTGGTATTGATCTCCGCAGGCGTTTTCCTGCTGGTGATCGCACCATCGGGCAATTTCAACTGGTACTCATGGATACCCTCCGAGGCTCACGAGAGGAGCTTTGTGACGTTCAGCAGAAGCGCCCCATCCTCGTGGGGCCCGATCGATATGGTCAACGCCCTGGGAGATCTCACGTACGTTGATACGGGCGTCATTTCCAACGTACTGTCCGAGACGATGGGGACGCTCATACCGCTTGTAATGCTCCTTGGGGCCGGCGGTGCGCTCATCGGAGCGTATCTGATATTGATCAGGTGTGAGGGAGGAAGCGTCAAGAAGGACCCGACGCCGAAGGATTGGGCGAAGAGGCTGATCCCCGGTGGGATACTGCTGATAATGGGCGTTATCACCTACCTGTGGGCGGATGTTGAGTTCACCATCTGGACCGCTGTGGCCTTCCTTGGGTTCGTACCCATTTCACTGATACCTTTTGGCATCAGGTCCCTGGGGGAGGAGGCCCTGCCCATGGAATATGGCATCGAGGAGAAGAAGGCCACCGCCGAAGTGGGAAAGAAGATATCCGCGATGGTGGGTCTCCAGAAGACCACATTCGAGGATATTGGAGGCCTTGAGGACGTCAAGAGGGAGATCAGGAACTCACTGATGGTCCCGCTTCTGGAGCCCGAGATGGCCACGAAATATGGGGTCAAACCAACCAAGGGCATCCTCCTGTTTGGCCCTCCCGGATGCGGAAAGACGCTGATGCTCAAGGCCGTGGCGTCCGATCTCAACGTGGAGATGATAGGCGTCAAGTGCTCGGACGTCATGTCGAAATGGTATGGCGAATCCGAGAACCTCATATCGTCCCTGTTCGAGGAGGCGCGGGCGCGCTCCCCCTGTATACTGTTTTTGGACGAGGTGGACTCCATCGCGAAGAGGAGGGACTTCTACTCCACGGATGACGTCACCCCCAGGGTTCTGTCGATAATGCTCTCGGAGATGGACGGAATGGACGGCGCCGAGGGCGTGATAGTCGTTGCCACGACCAACATGCCCGATCTGGTCGATCCGGCCCTGATGAGGCCGGGCAGGTTCGACAAGGTAATCTACGTGCCCCCTCCGGACAAGGTGTCCAGGGGCGAGATATTGAAGGTACACATAAAGGGCAAGTTCACGGAGGGTGAGATCGATGTCGACAGCGTGGGCAGGGAGACCAGGGGTTTCTCCGGCGCGGACATTGCAAACCTCGTTAGGGAGACCTCGGCGGTTATGATGGAAAAGGCCCTGGAGACGAAGAAACCCCAGCCCATTACCACCGATGAGCTTCTGGACATGGTGAAGGATATCAAGCCATCGGTGACCCCCAAGATGATAACTGCCTACGACAAGCTCAGGGCTGAGTTCGAGAGGAAGAGAAGGGTGAGCAAAGCGGATGCTCCGCCGTCAGGGGAACCGGACGGCGGTGACGGCCCCGAAGAGGTCCTGGACGAGGTTTCGGACGATGTCGAGACAGAACTTGATGAAGTTGTCGCTCCGAAGAAGAACGGCAATGATAAGGAAGGTCCGAAGAAGAACGGTAAAATGGAGAAGGATCCGGAGGATCACGATTGGGAGGCAGAATAGTTGGCAGTAGGCGAATTCTTCATGGTGATCGCGGTGATCTCCGCCATCCTTCTGATATTCCTGGGGTTCAAGTATCCCAGGGGTGGGTGGGATTGGCCCCATGACCGTGCCAAGACCTTTCGAATGATAATATCCGGCATAATATTCTTCATCATAATGGGCCTGATCTACTGGATAACGCGGTACTGGGACTATCCCGTATCCGGAAAGGGCGTTGTGTACCTCTCCCTGATAGTGTTCCTTATCCTGTTCGTGCTGGGGATCGTGTTCCCCAGGGGAAGGCGTGCCTAATCGATCTTTCTTCGCCTTATGACTACAAAGGATATCGCCGCCACCGCTATGAAAGCTATCGCGATTATTGCCAGCAGGGGCAGATAGATGTTCCCATCGTCCTGTTCAAGCCGTATCGTCGGGGCCGAACTTGATGACGTGGGGTCTGTGTGATCATCGTTACCACCGACGCCGTCATCTCCCAGGTACTCCTCCAGATTGGTGAACCCATCGTTGTCCAGGTCCCTGTCGGAATCGGCAGTATAGGGGTCGAGCCCCTCGTACAGGAACTCCCACCAGTCCGGGATCCCATCTTTGTCCGTGTCGGTGTTCCTCCTCACCAGCGTGAACGAGGTTGAGGCCTGGGCCCCGTTGCCCACGTGGTCCACAACGGAGAGAACGATCTCCACTGTGCCGGCCTGCAGGTCGTTCGTATCAAGGGTGTATACTATCGTATCCTCCGTGATCATCTCGCTGATGTCCAGTGCCATGTACTGGATCGTGAGCTCGGCCGAGGATATCGGATAGAGCTCGTCCACGGTTCCAACGATCTGTAGGACCTCCCCCTCAAGCACGATGTCGGGAAGCCCGTTCAGGGAGAGCGAAGGCGGTGTGTCGTCGATGGTGATGTCAAGCTCCGTTTCCCTGTGGTTCCCAACAGTATCCGTGGATCGGAGGGATATGGTGTACTCCCCGTCTATAAAGTTGAATAACTGCGCAAGGTCCAGCTCGAACTCCCCGCTTCTCCCGACGAGGTAGGTGACATCCTCGTATCCTCCCCCCGAGAGCGAGACGGAGAACATTTTCACGCCGTTATCGTCGTGGGTCCTCCCCGCGATAAGGATCTCATTATCCGCGGAATAATACTCCTCGTGGGGCTCAAGGATCAGGGTGGGTGCGGTCCCGTCCAATTCGAACGAGAAAGAGTCGCTTCCCGTGTTTCCGATGGAGTCGGTGGCGAGAACGGCGGCGGTGTGAACTCCCTCGGCGAGGCCCGAGGAGTCGAGGCCGTAGTTGAAATCGCCCGACTCCAGGATCGAACCCGTGATCTCCCTCTCCTGCTTTCCGTCCACAACCAGCATGAGCCTGTCGATCTCGCTTTCGTCCTCTATCGATCCCCTGATGTCGATGCGGTCGCCCTGCCTGTGTATGCTTCCATCCAGGTCCCGATCAACGATCACATAGGGATCATCCGCCTCCAGCACCTCGAAGACGAGCGTCCTGGCGGCCAGGTTCTCGAACTTGTCCGCCGCCGTGAACGTCAGGTCATGGGTTCCCGGTGTGAGCCTGCCCGTATCGAATGAGAGGGACCATTTCCCGTCCTCCTCGCCGACCCTGAGGTCGTGGACCTTGCTCCCCCCGTCAAGCGTGTAGGTGAGCGATGACAGGGCGTAGTTATCGTTAACGGCCCCTGTGACCGCGACCGGGTCCCCCTGCCTGTACTTCATGTTGTTCGGAGGTGAGGAGATGAAGAGATCAGGGGCCTCAAGGTCTTTGATGTAGAAGTTGGTTGCTCCAGAGACCGTGTTGGTATCATCATGGGCATAGGCCAAGACCCAGTATCGACCCAGCTCCAAGCCCGTGGTGTCGATCCGATAATACCAGCTGGACCAGGGCTCCTGGTCCTGGGTGGAGATATCCTCAGCATCTACCTTGCTGAATATGGTTGTAGGGTCCTCGTTGAGATCCGCTTTATGTAAAGAGATCGAAACCCCATAGACATCTTTGGCACTTTCCACCCTTCCAAGGATCTCCACATCATCTCCATAATTGTAATCATTTTCACCCGTCCAGCGGATCGGCTCATCGATCATCAGGGCCAATTTGCCGTACACCTTGACCGAGATATTTATGATCTGCGTGGTCCACTGGGAGAACCCATTGTAGAAGTGGATGAAGAACGGATTCCATTCGTCCAGTGTAAATGAGACCGTTTCACCATCTGTCTTCCATGACAGGTTGTAGGCGTCGAATGGAAGGCCGGGGGCATAATTTCTGAAATTATCCACATCGGCTATGAAGAAGTCGATCTTTCCATCGTCTCCGTACTGGTCGAAACGGCCGCCCGAGAACTGCCCCCTTCCGCGGGTGATGTAGCCCTGAACATCGAAGGATACGTCCAGCCTGAATGGGATCTCCAGATCATTCCGTATATCATCGCCGATCCTCAGGGAGTCTGCCGGGAAGGGCAGGACGTAGGTCGCATTGTAATCAATTCCATCCTGCGCGTCCATGACGAGCAGCTCGTTAGGCGTCAGGGGATTGATGGGATAGTTACCAAGGTCCCCACCGTCCACCTTGATCCAGTAGTTCCTGCCCTCGCCGAGGGTGAACGTGACCTCGCCGTTGATGTCCGTACTTCCCGAGATCGTGGTGGTCTTGAGATCCTGCTGGTAGAAGTTCTCGGTCTGAACGTCCACCCTCGCACCATCCACTGGGAGGCCGTTGGGGTCAAGGACAGTTGCTGTGAACGTGCAGTACTCCTCGGAGTACTTCTCTGTCACCGACCAGGTGTATCCATCTCCCCTGGAATTCCATACGGATGAGATGGTCTTACCCCACCACTTCTCGTATGTCAGTGGCTTGTCTATCGACCCATCCCAGTGTATCCATCTCCCATCCCAGAACTCGTTCCAGACGTGGTCCTCGGCAGTATTCGAAGTCGGCAGGACCGGGATCAGGCCGGCCCTGGCCGCTGAACTTCTGATGTCCTGGTACTCGCCGCACCTCCCGATACCTTTCTGGTATATTCGGACCGGCTGGTTGGGCCTCTCGTTATCCGATGTGAACTTCATCGATCCACCCATCCATCCGTTGATCTGCCTGATAGCATCCCAGAGTGTATTTGCTTTCATCAGGTTGTCCTTAAGGAGGGGCTGTCCGGACTTGTTCTCGTAGAAGAGCCACTCCCTCCAGAACTTCCCCTCGGGAGGGGGGACGCCGTGATCACGGTCGAAAGGTGGGTCCTCGGCGAAGTTGTAGTCCGGGTCCACGTATGTGGGAACCTCATCGCCGATGTCGGGGATCACCACGAACCAGTAGTATATGTCCATGGGAAGTTCGGTTGAGATGTTGTATTCGTTCTTGTACAGCAGGGTGGTGTGGTCCTCTTTTTCGAGGATCTCCACATACCTGAGATACTCTGCATTCTGGTAGATGAGCCTGGCATTATGGGAGATCAGCTCCGGGAAGAAGTTGTCGTTCCTGAGCGTCTCCACGTTGAGGTGTGAGATGGTGAACGCGATCTCGTCGATGTAGCTCTCGTTCTCCGCGGTGATGATCAGCTGGGCGAAGGTCGCCTGCTCCTCCCGCGGGAGGGTCCTGAACCTGTGGGTCAAGTTGATCCTCATCCATTCAGGGGCCAGGTCCAGCGCCTCCTGGCAGTCGGGGTGAAGGAACGGCCCCTCCAGGGGGTCGAGCATTAGATCGATCTCCGAGTATGGGTCGAACCTGAAACCGAAATCGTCGCCAGGGTCCACCTGGACCGTGGACGTGTAGCTGGTGAGCTCGTCCCAGTGGTAGGAGTAGCGGACCTCCTCCCCTTCCCTGGTGATGTCGGACCCTGAACCCGCAACCGGGATGGAGCCTGAAAGGAGCAGTACGGAAAGGAGAAGGTATGGGATCGACCTGTTCATATTATCACTCCGGGCCCTTGGGGCTGTTGTTCCACTCTAGGTCTGAAGTGATATAAAATTTTCTTTGATATATCATCACAGTTTTAACGATCAGGTTCTCATGGCCCCAGAGCCATATAAGTGCTCTATGGGATCATATCATCCAGATCAAATGTTAGGACGCCTTCTTTCCTCAGCCACAAGATGATTACGTTTATAATGATTATAAAAATAATCATATGTCAACTATCATTTCTGGCATAATATCGGTCATCTATCTGTTTGATCCAAATGATCTCTCGCCGGTGTGGATCACCTTTCCCACAAGGGAGCCCATCCTCACGGCTATC
Organism: Thermoplasmatota archaeon; assembly: GCA_030595585.1. Classification (GTDB taxonomy): domain Archaea; phylum Thermoplasmatota; class Penumbrarchaeia; order Penumbrarchaeales; family Penumbrarchaeaceae; genus JAGLEG01. Next base: position 5,133 of record JAUVCY010000006.1, on the reverse strand, counting down.
AGGCCGCTGGACCTCAGATACGCGTATTTGCCCTTGAAGCCGACCACCTTCCCGCGGATGTATTCGCCGTCGTACCTTCTAGGCGTATTTGGCAGGGGTTCCTCAAGTGGATATCGATCCAGAATAACCGGGGTGTCGTCCATCTCGGGAGGTTCCCTCTCGATGAGGATGTCCCGGGGGCGGAGGGAGTCCCAATCCCTTCTGACCCGATGGAGCATATCACGCGCCGTGGATGTCATCAGGCCCACATCCAGCGGTTTTGCCATATCCTTCAGGATCACGGAGGGGTTGTAGGCCTGGGGGATCCCGTATCTCTTCGAGATGATCTTCTCAAGGACCCTGGAGCCGTGGCGGTCCTTCGTGACCAGCAGGGGCAGGATAGCGTCGGCCCCCTGTTCCGTCCCCCTCTCCACCACTCTCCTGAGCTGGGTCATGCCGATCTTCCGCCTCTGGTGGAACATCGTGACGTAGACCACATGGGGTATCTGGCAGAAGTCGGCCCCGCACCTTTTACCGTCGCAGTGGGGCTCGAATATGCAGGTCGGGTCCGGGATATCGTGTGAGATGCATGGATAGCACTGGGCGAATCCCTCCAGCAGCTGGTTTCCCGGACAGGGTATGTGCCTGGAGCTTTCGAACCTCCCCACACACTGGACCTCTTTGGAAGCCCTCATCTCCAGGGATGACAGCCGTGCGAGGTCGATATCCATCGGTTTGCCGTCATAATGAAGAACCCCCTCCATTTCTTTTAACGGTCTGACGGACATCACCGGGTGATCTGCCTCCCAGTGCAGTCCCAGGACGTGGTAGGCGTGGACCAGCCGAAGGTCGTCCAGCGTCATCGTTTTGACCCTCTCCACCTTCAGGCCGGGGCCGTTCTCCCCCTTGTCGTCCATCACCAATTTAAAGTAGTCAACCCTTAATACACTATCGCGCATGTATGCGAAGATATCGGGTGGATGAGATCATGGATCTGGAGAAAAGATTGGAGCTGGTCCTCGACGGAGCCCAGGAAGTGGTCACAAGGGGCGAGATCGAAGCTCTGCTGGGATCGAAGGAGAGGCCCAGGGCCTACGTCGGCTACGAGCCCTCCGGATTCGTCCACATAGGATGGATCATCATCACAAGGAAGATCAAGCAGCTGATAGAGGCTGGTTTCGAGGTCGAGATACTTCTTGCAGACTGGCACGCCTTCATCAACGACAAGTTCGGAGGCGACATCGACAAGATCCAGGACTGTGGCCGGTATTTCATCGACTGCTACAAGGCCTACGGGCTCGAGGAGGATATCGCCGAGGGAAGGCTCAAGTTCCGGTGGGCGAGCGAGCTCTCGGATACCGGAAAGTACTGGATCGTGGTCCTTCGTGTGGCGAAGTCATCCTCCCTCTCCAGGATAAAGAGGGCGATGACGGTGATGGGCAGAAAGGAGCACGAGGGCGACCTGGATTCCTCCAAGTTCATCTATCCCTCCATGCAGGTTGCCGACATATTTGAGCTCGGGGTGGACCTCGCCATCGGCGGCATGGACCAGAGGCACGCCCACATGCTTGCGCGGGACGTTGCCGAGAAGGTCGGCTTCAAGAAGCCGACGGCCCTCCATACGCCTCTGCTTTCCAGTCTCACAAGAGGCGGAAGGATGGAGATGACAACGGGGGACGCCTCTGGATTGGACCACGAGATGCTGGCAAAGAAGATCGAGGAAAAGCTTCCCGAGTTGATCGTGGATGAGAGTATCAGCGAGTCCACAAGGTCCCTGTTGATACACATCAATGCCCTGAAGGATGGGAAGAAGAGGAGGGCGATAGAGGCGCTGATCTCGAAAAAGCAGGGGATCGGCCTCTCCATGCCGAGGTTCGTCCACGACGTCGGGCCGGACGACTCCGTCATGAACGTGGGGACGATCAAGGAGCTGGAATGGAGGAGAAGCGAGGCGAGGAGAGAGCTGTTCTCATTCCTCAATATAGCGGACGCCGACGTGGAGATGGACGATGTGAAGATGTCCAAGTCCAACCCGGAATCCGGGATATATCTCCACGACTCCGAGGATGATATCAGAAGGAAGATCAAGAAGGCCTGGTGCCCCGAGGGCATACCCGATAACCCCGTAATGGAGATATGCCAGCATCTGATATTCCCACTCGAGGGCCATATCGATATAAAGAGGCCCGAGAAGTGGGGAGGAGATCTGCACTTCGAGACCCACGATGACCTCAGGAAGATGTTTGCGGACAAGGAGCTTCATCCGGCCGATCTGAAAAAGTCCGTTGCCGAGGCGATGGTCAGGGCCCTTGAACCCTTCAGGATATATTTCAAGAAGGAACCAGGGAACCTTCAGAAGATGAAGCGGCTCTCCAAGTTCATCGGTAAATAGAGCATTAATACTCATCCGCGGAGCATTCCAATAAACAAAGGTGATAGGATGGCAGGCGATATCATAGAGGGCATCAACCCCACGAGGATGGAGCTCCTAGCCGTCAGGAAGAAGAGGAAGCTCGCCGAGAAGGGCCACAAGCTACTTGGGGATAAGAGGGATGCGCTTGTGGTACAGTTCCTCGACGTGCTCAAGAAGAGGAAGAGGATGAAGGGCAAGGTCCTCGCCTCCCTCAAGAAAGCGAGATATTCGATAGAGGATGCCCAGGCGATCATGGGGTACGAGTCCGTACTGTCATATTCCAGGGGCACGGCACCTTATCCGGACCCCCAGATAAACTCCATAAACATCATGGGCGTCAAGGTCCCCGTGATAAGTGACGGTGACCCCGCTGATATGCCCCTTCCGTGGGGTATGGGGTCAACCCCATCCGCCCTGGATGATTCCGCCCGGGGTTACAGGAAAGCCCTGGAGGACCTGCTGAACCTTGCCGAGGCCGAGGGGGCCATGGAGCTGTTGGCCCTGGAGATCCAGAAGACAAAGCGCAGGGTCAACGCACTGGAGCACATATTCATTCCCAGGCTGGTAAATACCGAGAGGTACATCAACATGCAGCTTCAGGAGCGGGAGAGGGAGGACTTCTTCCGGAGGAAGAGGATCAAGGCACTGATGGAGAACGCAGAGAAAAGCTAGGGAGGAGAATAGATGTCAAGGGTAAGGAGATCGGTCTACAGACAGCCGCTCACGCCAGCCGGCATCAGAAAGATCGAGGATGGAACCCTTGATTACTTCTCCACGGAGATGTATGGGAATCTCAACACGGAGGCCCTTGAAGAGTACCTGGACCACAAGAACAGGACCGAGAGCTTCAAGAGGTCCCAGTTCAGCTGGTGGAAGCTTCTCCTCATTATCCTCCTTGTGGGCCTGCCCTTCACGATCATCACACAGTATATCGCCCTCAAGATCGGCCTGGTCACCGGCGGGGCGTTCTACGTATCCTATCTGGTGGGAATGTTCTTCAGATGGAAGCCTACCCAGATCAACATCGCGTCGGGTGCGGCGACGGCCACGGATCGAACCGTCACCGGGTTTGTGTTCACCTTCCCTGCGATATACCTTCTTGCCTACTCCTCACAGTACAAGATGTCCGGTGGGGAACCGTTGATATCTACCGAGCTCCTCGCATCCTCGAACATAGTGCCGCTCGCCATGGTGGCATCGCTGTTCGCATCGATGATGGGGCTGATGTACTTCATTATCTTCAGGAGGCTGTGGCAGGTGGAGGACCCTCTTCCCACGCCGGGCTTCCAGGCGTTCATCAAACTCCTTGATATCGCGAACGACATATCCTCGGGGGTCGCCTCCCACGCAAAGAGGTCCCTCCAGCTGGTGGGAGTCTCTTTCGTTGCGATGTTCTCGTTCGGTTTCCTTCGTGATTTCCCCCTCATGCCCGGCAAGGAGCCTCTGCTGACCTGGGCAATGCGGATGGTGGGGCTTGGCGATTGGTTCTCACACGGCAGGATACACATCCCATTTTCGTGGTCCAGGTATACCCATTTCTCCTATGAGTTCACGGGGATCACCTTCGCCATCGGGTGGTTCATGAAGTTCAGGGCGTCGTTCATTGTCGCCGCCGGATCCTTCGTCACGTGGTTCTTCATCGTCCCACTTGTGGTCCTCATGGATGTGCCCATCTACGTGCCCATGATGGACGATGGGATCACATCTGGTTTCGTCTCCACATCCTCATTTCCCCTTCCCGTATCGGACCCCTCCTTTCCGTTCATGCCCTATCAGGCCCCATCTTTCGCGGCGGCCCAGGGCGTTGCCAAGATCATCGCCATAGGCGCCATACTGGGCGGTGGGACAACGGCCCTCCTGAAGATGCTTCCCACCTTCCGAACCGTCTTTATAGACATCACCAAGACTGGCGGGAAGGGCAAGAAGGAGTGGGTCCCGAAGAAGGGGTGGTACGAGTGGCCAACGTCCCACATTCCGATCATAGCCCTGGTTGCCTTCATCGTGATCTCCATCGTATTCACACTGTTCGGCCATTTCCCCCTCCTGGCATCCGTGGCCTTCTCGGCACTCCTTGTGGGACTGACATTCGCCCTTGGGGCGATAGCCGTGAAGATATCGGGTGAGATCGGGACAACGCCCGTCTCCGGGACCTCTTTCCTGACGCTTCTGATCCTCTATGGGGTATTCCTCCTGATCGATAAGGTCCAACCATTTCCTTATGGGCAGGGCCAGATGGTACTGATGGCCCTCGTTGGGACGACTGTGTTCGGATCTGCTATATCTCTTTCCTCGGAGATCATGTGGGACTTCAAGACCGGCCTGTATGCGGGGACAAGGCCCATGCACCTGATCCGCGGCGAATCCGTTGCGATCCTCATAGGGACGCCTGTAGCCGCTATAGCGGCGATGTTCTTCGCCAAGCAGCTGGCAAGCGGCAACCTGGACCTCGAGGCCCCCCAGGCCACCGCCTTTGCCGTGTTCGTTCAGATACTCGCGGGTGGAGAGGTGATGATGCCGCTTTTCTTCCTGGGGATGTTCATCGGGGTGTTCGTGGAGCTGTTGATCGGTATGGGGACGGCTTTTGGACTGGGGATGTACCTGCCGGTACACTATACGTTGATGCTGGTGACAGGGGGCGCGGCGAGGGAGATCTGGGAGAGGAGGTGGCTCAACGCCAAGGCGAAGAGGGAGAAGTGGAGTGAGGCGAAAAAGACCCTCAAGCTCCTGGATTCGTATATGTT
>JAUVCY010000191.1 GCA_030595585.1 Thermoplasmatota archaeon | reverse complement strand
TTCGGCACCTCGATGGCATTCCTTGAAAATTCAATTTACAACCAGAACTCCTCCATTCTGATCTCCGATCCCCTTCAGGTTGTGGCCGATGGTGTCGGAGAGGTCTATCTCTTCGAGCTTCCCCTTACGGACCCGGATATGAACCTGGATGACGCACTGGAGGTCGTCTCCTCCCACGATGGGCTGACCGGCTTCGGGTCGTTCATACTATCGTTTGGAGATGTCAATGAGGATACCTATCCTGAAGTACTGGTGTTCTCCAGGGATGGTGTGGATATCCTGGTCCACACTCTGTACGATCGGTCCCCATCACCTCCGGCGATCGATATAATCTATCCCCGGAGACATATCACGGTCTCCGGTCTGGTGGAGTGGAGGGTGAGTGTGACCGACGTTGACGGGGACATGTACGTGGCCAACCTCGAGTATTATCAGTCCACCGACAACGTTACCTGGGTGTTCATCGGAAACCCCGAGGTCGTGGAGGGCTTGGAAGGCATCCTGTACTGGGATACCCTCAAATTGAGCAACATGGGATATTTCCTCAAGGTGATGGCCACCGATGACTTCGGCCTGACATCGAAGCTCTTTACCGACAGGGTGGACGTGTTCAACCCTCGATCTCCCAAAGTATTCCTGAACAGCCCTCAGGACGGTATAGATATCGCGGGGGAGTACCTCATATCGGCCCAGGCCATTCCCCCCATCGGTGAGGAGATACGGTTCCCCATCAGATTCCATTACACGAGGGACAATGTGACCTGGATCGAGTTCAGGAACATCTCCCAGAAGAACCCCTCTAACCAGTACTCTGCAAAATTCAAAACGTTGGATTTCGAGGATGGTCCAATATGGTTCATGGTCAACTCCACAACGGAGTTCGGCCTCCATGGTGAGGACCGGAACCTGGGAGCCGTGTTCCTCGACAACCATTACCGCCCTCAGGTGCACCTGTTATATCCCGGGATGAACACGACCATCAATGGCACTGTGAGGGTTCTGATAAACGTGACCGATAGGGACGATGATGTGGTCAAGCCTCCGATCCTCATGGTATCTCTGGACCTCGATGGGGTCGACTGGGACCCTGTAGGTAATTTCTCGGGCCCGATTGAGAACGATACGTACTATCTCGACTGGGACACGACCGCCCTGGAGAACGGGGATTACTACATGCAGGCCCTGGCGGAAGATGAGACCTTCCTCGACGGTGTGGATACATATAACCTGACCGTGACGATACACAACCCATATACTCCCCTGGTCGAGGTGATCGATATAGTGGAGGGCCAGTCGATAGCTGGCCCGTTCGTCATCAGGGCCACGCTGTGGGACAGGGACGGGAATTACAACTCCAGCGGCCTCCATTTCTACCACAGGCCCAGGGGAGGGGCCGAATGGACCGAGATAGAGGGCCCCTTTTTCACCAGGGACCTGGGGCGGACCACCTGGGATACAAGATCGGTGGTCAACGGGTACTACAGCCTGAAGGCCGATCTCGTTGATGAGGATGGCCTCATCGGCTCTTACGTGATCGATGAGGTATACGTGAACAATTTCTATGCGCCGAAGATAGAGTTCAGGCTGGAGTCCATGGAGGACGTCATATCCGGCGTGAACCGCATAGATTTCGTGATAATGGATGACGAGCCCATTCAGGATGGGAACATCAAGGTGGAGGTACGCTCGAGCGATGCCTGGCTGGAGATAGAGGGTGTCGTGAGGGACTCCATAGGGGGAGATTTCATCCCATGGGCGCCGCTCAGCTTCCACGTTGAATGGGATACGACGGAGAAGGATGAGAGCTCCATGGACCGCTTTCCGGACGGCCCTGGCTATATAATTCGGGTCTCGGTGAAGGACAAGGACGACTGGACGGAGTCCATGGAGACGAACGTCTCGTTCATGGTGAAGAACAGGGAAACCGACGATGGTGGTACCAGCAGCTCCGCATCGACCATAGAGCCCTGGATGTTCTTCGCTGGGGGCCTGATACTGTTCTTCCTGATCATTATTGTAATGCTCCTGATATTCCTCAAACCGGCGAAAAAAGAGAAACCGGAGGAGGTGCCCCTTCCGGAGGTCGAGAAGATGGTACCACCGGAAGTGGCCCGTCAGGAGCCGATCGCCGAGGCTCCGCCCCCTCAGGAGGACCTGTATTCATCAGCCGGTTGGGCCAGCGCTCCCACCGTTGAGGAGTCCCTCTCCAGCATCGGGTCCGCCGGCCCCGCCTCGGACCCGTTCGAGGGTTTCTATCAGGAGGATGAGCATGCCGGGGATGACCTGTATATGGACGGCCCCCCGAGGCTCGTGGACGAGAAACCAAGGGAGACGGTGCCTGTTCCTTCAACTATCGGTGAGATACCGCTGTGGGAGGAGGAGGTTGAGGTGAACCTTCCCGAAGGCGTTATGCCCACGTCCAGAGAGAGTCCCAGAAAGAAGCCGAAGTTGAAGAAGCAGAAGAAGAAGGCCCCTCCGAAAAAAGAGAAGGTAGAGGAGACCTGGGATTCTGTGGAGGATTGGGATGGCGCCGAGGAACCCGAGGAGGACCTGAGCGAGTGGGAGGATTCGGAGGAAGAGGCGCTGGTAATAGAGTGCAGCTGTGGCGCGGAGATCGATTTCCCACCCGACTTCAAGGGGGGAAAGTTCCGCTGTCCCGAGTGCGGCAAGAAGGGTAAGATCAAATTAGATTGATATCCTATCTCATGGCCGTTCCTAACCCTTTAGTACCAGGATACGGATACTTTCATACGTGGAAAGGAGGGAAGAGATGTATCGGAAAATAGCCGTAATTGCTGCCATGCTCGTGCTGCAGATATTGATATCATCATCCGCAGGTGGTTCCGAACCCGTCCGCGCACCCACGACAATGGAACTGATATCTCCCTCCCTGGAGGATAGCCTCACCGGATCGGTCCTTATATCGATCCAACCGGATGATGTGCTTGCCTCCGCCGTTATCCTCACCTCTCCTGATGGCTCCACGTGGACGACGCTTGGGGCGATGGAGTGGATCGATCCCAACTGGGAGCTTACGATGGATACGGCCCAATTCGATAACGGTGACCTGTACCTGAAGGCCGATGGAACGTACGACGTCGATCAGCATATCGAGCAGAGCTTTGGGCCGTTCAACGTATTCAATGCGCGGGTGCCGGGCATGACCTGGATATATCCAGTTGGCGATGAGGACCCTCTGGAGGATATATATTTTCACATTGAACTTGATGAGCTGGACGGGGAGGTGGAGAGGTTTGACATCTGGTACAGCTTCGAGGGCGGGGATTGGACCTATCTGGACGATCACATGGACGAGTACACGGATAACATTGGATGGGTGCCAGAGGACGAGTTCCTGACATCTTTCGACTGGGGGCCGTTCCAGCTTCCTGACGGAGATTACTCTTTCAAGGGAAACCTCACCACCAGCTATGGTGTCCATGCGGAGTTGGTGATAGGGCCGATAACGGTTGATTTCGACCATCCTCCCAGCATTACTTATGTGGCCCCGCCTGCGGATTCGATCCTCGCCGGAAGCGTGGGGCTCGAGGTAGATTATCATGACATCGATGACAATATAGGGCCCAGCGGCGTGGAGTTCCTGTATCGAAGGGAGGGAGGGGTCGCTTTCGTGATGATAGGAGGCGACACGGATGGGGACGGGGGCACCTACACGTTTATCTGGGATACCACCGCCGTGTTGAACGGCAACTACACACTGCGCGCGGAGGCGGCGGACCTGTCCGATCCGCCTAAAAGGGGAGGGGTCGAGTGGAATGTGGAGGTTTGGAACTCCTTCGAACCTTCGGGGCTGTTTGTCGTGGACCAGGACAGTGATGAGGTGACCCTGAAGATAGGGTTCCCGGATCGCCCTGTGGGCCTTCCGATCACGCTGTCAGTTTCCATGGGCCTGCCCGGAGATATCAGGGACCAAGGCGAGTTCACCTTTGATGCGTTCTCCTCCACGTCTCCCGATAAATACGTTGAGATGGCGCTATCCCTGGGAGGGTTCCCGGAGGGGAACATGACCGTTGAGGTGACGGTCATCGATGCGGTTGGGATGGAGGGTTACATTGAGAGGGCCGATCTCTTCCACCACCACCCTGTCCAGGCCCCTGTTGTCGAGGTGCTCATGCTGGATGATATGGTGGTGAAGGGGAACGTGTCCCTCAAGGCCAGGGTTCTGGATGACGATGTGCCCCTGATCGATATGCCCTCCTTCTACTATTCCAAGGACAACTCCTCCTGGGAGCTCATCGGTACGGGAGTGCTGGTGGACCTCAAGGTCTACGAGGTGACGTGGGACACGGCCCTCGTCGAGAACTGGACGGATTACCACGTCAAGGTGGAGTACCTTGATTCGGATTCTCTTCTCGGCGTGGGACACCTGGGAGGCATAGAGGTCCGGAACCCTCCGCCGCCTCTGCCGCCAGTGGAGGAAGAGGAGCAGAAATGGTACGAGGAGAGCTCCAATATCATCAAGCTATCCGCGGCGGCCCTCCTGATAGGCTCCATTGCAGGGATCCTGATAGCGGTAT
>JAUVCY010000310.1 GCA_030595585.1 Thermoplasmatota archaeon | reverse complement strand
ACTGTGATTCAAATAATTTCACCTTCAGCGAGGGAGCACCAGTAATTGTGATATCCACTAATTGTAATAATAATGAAATTCACAATACTGATCTGACCGCCATCCAAGTAACTGGCTCTTCAAATACGAGAGTGGTGAACTGTGATCTGGATGATACTAATGATTACTGGGGAGGAACTGGCGTATATCTTGACAATGCCGATGGGACAGAGGTTATAAACTGTAATGTGACAAATCAAGATTATAATGGCATTTTTATCGAGTCTTCAAGTGATGTGAAACTTAGGGGAGAAGATTATTCCACGATTTCTGGTTGTGGAAGGGAATTATATGTCTACAAGGACTGTACAGTGCTATTTTTAGATTATAGTTTGTCAAATAATGGAACTTCCAGTCCAACAGATATATACATTGATGGAGGAGATGGTGAATATGATACAGCCTCGGTGTATTATGATAACATTCCAAACGTAGCCAGTTTCACTACATATTTCGATAATAATTATATTTGGCTTCCGGTTGAATAAGGGATGAAAGTAATTTTGGAAATGTATGGGGCGCAATAATAAGTGCCCCTTTTTTTTTTAAACATCATAATCTGGTCATTTTATCCTATGGATTTCTTTGTATCCCAACTTTGACAGATCGAATATGGTCTGAGCCTGTCAATTTTGGGAGAGACCTAACTTTGACATATGAGTACCGATAAGTGTCAAAGTTAGGTTGTATGATTCTGGATTTTGCAATTTAAAGCAGTGTAGTGTTGCTTTGTAGATGATGGTTTAAACATATGAATAGACTACTGATTAACCAAGAGCTCCGCCTTGAGGAGATATGTATATCACGTCAATGTGAATTTGTCGACATCTACCGAAATATCATCTCAGGATCCCATTCATACATTACGGATCTCGACCGATCCGAAGCGATCACCTGGGGGGGTCGGGATCGCCCCCAACCCTTGGATCTTTATGTAACGGGCGGCCCGTATCCTTCTCCCTCAGGTATATCCTCCGATCTCCGTTGGGGTCCTTGACGATCTCAACGTTCCTGTAGGCCCAGAACCCGCCAGCACCCAGAATGACAAGAAGTCCGATGATGAATACTATCAGAATGGTGTTCTGGCCGTCATCGCTTTCAGGCGATGCTGCAGTACTGTTGAGGTCCCCGCCGTTGTTGTTCCCGGTATCCACAACTGCTGTCCGGATAACGAAACCCGCCGAGGCCTCATACGTCTCCAGCCTGTCCTCGAAAAGGCCGTTCACGGTATATGTCTCGGACTCGCCGGCCGTGGTCCCCGGAGGAATGGTCACAATGACCCTGTATTCGTAAGGATGATCCACCTGGATGCCGTCTATTTTGGAGGTGGGTGTGATCGTTGCTGTCCATTTACTCTCCCCTCCCAGGTAAAAGCGCAGGGACGTCTCCAGCGGGACTATCACGCCGTTCTGCTCCTGGAGCATCCCATATCCCGTGATCTCCACCTTCGTCTCGTTGGATGGATATATCGTTACCTGGATGTCAGGCGTATCCACGCCGACCGTTCCCATCAGAGCTTTGCCGCCCCCCTCCACAGGTTGAAAAGAGAGCGCGAACAGGGCAGCGACCAATCCCACAGCGACGATGCCTGACCATCTCATCTCTATTCCACCGTGACGGATTTTGCAAGGTTCCTGGGTTTGTCTATCTCACATCCCCTCTCCTTTGCTGCGTAGTAGGCCAGAAGCTGCAGGATCACCGATATCGGTATGGGGGAGAAGAGCGGATCGATCCTGGGATAGGTGATGATCCGATCGGTGTACCTCTTTACCTCCCGGTCGCCCTCGGGAACTATCGCAAGGACGGGGCTCGACCTGGCGGAGCACTCCCCCACGTTCCCCAGCATCTTCTCGTAGGTGTGGTCGTCCGAGATGAGCGCTATTATCGGGGTCTCATCGGTGAGCAAGGCCAGAGGGCCGTGCTTCAGCTCTCCAGCGGGATATCCCTCGCAGTGGATGTACGATATCTCCTTCATCTTCAGGGCCCCCTCGAGCGCGGTTGGATAATTGATGTACCTTCCAATATAGAAGGCATCCCGGGCTTTGCTGAGCCATTTGGCCTGCTCCCTGATCCCGGATATGTCGTTGAGTATTCCCCCCACCGCCCTTATCACATGCCTCAGATTGGTCTGGACCGCGTCGTGCTCGTCCCTGGATATCCTCCCCATCTGATAGCCCATATGGGACGACAGGAGGTACATCATCATGACCTGTGAGGTGAAAGTCTTGGACGCGGCCACGCCGATCTCCGGCCCCGACCTCAGGTACAGCGACGTCTCGGATTCCCGGGTGATCGTCGACCCGACCACATTGGTCATCGCGATCGTCTTCATACCGCGCCTGCGTGCCTCCCTTGCGGCGGCGATGGTGTCCGCCGTCTCCCCGCTCTGGGTCATGAGGAGCACCAGCGAATCGTCCAGCGTGGAGTTGGCGTACCGGTATTCGGACGCCATGTCCACCTGTGTGGGAAGCTTCGTGAACTTCTCGAACAGATATCTGCCAACAAGGCCCGCATGATATGAGGTCCCGCAGGCCACCACCCTCATCATCCTGGCGCTCAGGAGCTGACGGGAGAGACCCTCCTCTTCCGACCTCCATCCCGTCAGGGTCTGATGCAGGGATTGCGGCTGCTCGAATATCTCCTTGATCATGAAGTGGTCGAACCCGCCCTTCTCCGCGTCCTCCTCCCCCCAGTCCACCGAGGTAAGGGCCCTCTTTACCGTCTTCCCCTCGAGGGTCTCGATATGG
>JAUVCY010000320.1 GCA_030595585.1 Thermoplasmatota archaeon | reverse complement strand
CCGGCTCCAGCTCCGTCGAAAATGTGTACTTGACCCCCCTTTGATAATTTATGTCCTCTCCTTTCATGTCATATGAGAGATATGGGCCCACCGTCAGATTTTGTGGTTTGATGTGCAATCTCACATAGTTTGGCGTATCATTGTCATCGTCCTTGTAGTAGATCGAAAAGAGGATCTCATCCTCATCTGTCGGATCCGTTGGCAACACCGCCGAATTATAAAGTGTGGGCTCGTTCCCTCCGGAGGTTCCATTGGTTACTCCCAGGTAATAAGATACCGATGTGTAGTATGAATAATTCTGCCAGGCCTTGAACACGATCTCGTAATTGCCCAGAAGGAGGGTGATATGTAACTCACATCTTACTCCCCCCACATAGTCAGTGCCGTAAACTGTCATGTTGTGTATCACCTGGGTGTGGCTGGCCCCCCACCCCCATATTATGGCCTGGACGGCGCTTGGCGGGTACCCTTCCGCATGGCTATAATAAACGGTGAAATTGACCGTGTCATCAATGGTTGCCGAAGATGGAGAAATGGTCACATTCGACAGCCTTGGAAGGACCTGTTCGGATAGATTAATGCGGTAATATCCGCTCTCGGGCAGCCTTGCCCCTTCGCTTTTATTGTTTACAGTAGTGAAGAAATATAGGTGGACGCCTGCGGGCACGGTCCTGTTCAGGTAGTAGGGCATCCCCGTTTCAGGGAAGTAGCCGTCCCTATCGTCCAGCTCGGTCATGGTGTAGTTGTAGAGATCGAATCCCCCGTACAACATGCTCATAAGAACGTATTGAGGTGTATCTCCATCCGCATCACCATAGGTCACGGTGAAGTTGACCGGAGAATTGCCCACGGGACGGATAGGAGAATATGCCGCATTGGTCAGAGTGGGGGTTGTATTATTTCTCGACAGGACCGTCAGGGAGTAGTTGCCGGTTGGGGGGTCATACGCCCACTGTCCGTTGGTGTTATTCGCACAGAAGAAGTACGAGTGGGTGCCTGCGGTCAGGGTCGTATTGTAATGATAGGTCACCCCTCTCACATAATCGGTGGAGCCATGTGTATTTGTCATATTGAAATTGGTACCTCCGATGTTCACTTTGACGTATTGGGGACTATCGCCATCCTGGTCGGAATAGTAGGCTGAAAAATTGAAGAACGAGTCCTCATACATGGTCCCATAGCCAAACCCTCCTGAAAGGGTGGGGGCCGCCCTTGAAGGCATACCGTCCCCAACGCCGATCATGGTCAACATCGTGGTCATTATCAACATGGCTGTGAAGGCGCATGCCATCGGTCCTTTATCGAATTTCATCTTACTCACTCCAAATGATCTATCTGGAAAACTATCCGGCACGTTATATAAACCCCGTGAGATATTATCTGGAAATTATACCAAAAAGGCTCCAGATATACGCTTGGATGCAAAATCATTTAAGGTAAGATGCATCATTTTCCAATCGAGTATATGGATCCAACCAGGGACAGGGCCATCAGGATATCCGTTCCACGACGGATATTACTACTTCTCTACGACAACGTGAAGTTCATGGACTCGTTCGAGGTCCCCGACATCGTCACCCAATCGGGCATCGGAAGTGAGCTGGACCTGAGACAGACTCACGTCTCCAGGGCCCTCTCCGAGCTGGACTCGGAGAAGCTTATCGGATCCAGGAGTGCCCATGTCAAGGGGTCGGGAAGGCGTAGAAAGGCATATTTCCTTTCCAGGAAGGGGATCGACGATGTTGAAGATAACATCGAGGAGCTCACCAAGAGGGCCATTGTCGTAAGGACCGGGGGCGGCCAGCTGAAGCAGAGTTCCGTGGAGAAGGCCCTTATCATGCTGGGCAGGAAAATGGAGAGGAGGATCTCCCTCCACGAGCTCTTCACCCGCTTCTACAACGGAAGTGAGGTGAACCTCTTCAACTTCGATGCGGAGGATGGTGGCGATGATACGGCCTCCTCGACACCTGTGAACAGGCGGTTCTTCGGAAGGGGGGCCGAGATCAAGACAATAACCAGGGCCCTTGGGGGCCGTGGGGGACATTTCATCGTTATCAAATCCATCGCCGGCGGGGGAAAGACCGCATTGATGGGGAGGATCTCGATCAAAAACGGAAGCCGGCCCATGAAATGGACGGTGATGAACGAATGGATGGGGCCGGAGAACCTCCTCTCCGAGTGGGGACATCTCCTCAATGGACACGGCAGGACCGAACTGTACGATCAGATGAGACGGGGGATGAGGGTCGATATCAACGAATCCATAACAACGTTCCTGAAAGGGTGCAGGGGCCTCTCGCCCATCTTCATAATCGACGACCTGCACAGGGGGACAGAGCAGATAAGCAGGCTCCTCTCGATCATCCGGGGGAGATTGAAAGATAGTGACGATATCAAGTTCATGATGACCACCAGGGAGAAGCCCTCATTCTACAGGAAGAAGGACCTGCTCACCTCCGACGATATCACCGAGATAGAGCTGGAGGGCCTGGACATGGAGAGCGCCTATGCCCTGCTCCGGGAGAGAGGCATCCCATCCACCGAATATGAGGACGCCCTGCGGATCACCAGGGGGCACCCTCTTGCCCTTGAACTCTACTCCGAGACGACGTCTGCGGGGTCGCCGATCGAGATCGCCGAGTTCGAGGAGTTCCTTGGGGAGGAGGTGCTCAAGGAGCTCTCAAGGCCCGAGATC
>JAUVCY010000296.1 GCA_030595585.1 Thermoplasmatota archaeon | reverse complement strand
CAACAACGATAGGTTCAGCAAGGGAGTCATAACCGAGATCAACGCCGGTGGGGTGAGCGTGGGGCTGCCTATAGAAAAGACGGTTGCGGATCGGATGCTGGTCGTGGGAGATGCGGCCAGGATGATAGATCCACTGACAGGAGGCGGGGTGTTCACCGCCTGCATCTCGGGCCAGGAGGCCGGGAGGACGATCGTCAAGGCGCTTGAAGAGGGTGACACTTCAGCAGAGGGCCTGAGCGGTTACGAACGGGCCTGGCGCGATCGGACCGAGAACCAGCTCGTGAGGAACTACCTCGCCAAGGAGAAGCTGCTCGACCTGGACGATGAGGTGCTCGACAAGGTGATCGAAGGGCTCTCGGAATACGACCTCGAGGAGGTATCCACACAGGAGCTTCTCAAGGGAATACTGAAAAAACATCCGGAGCTGATGAACGATCTGATGGGTCTGATATAAGCTCTCTCACCAACGCCTTTCCCCAGGGAGAACGTCCACAACGCTTACTATAAATAATCTCAGGTTATTCCCCGTTGGAGGTAGGATACAATGGCAACTTACACGAAGATCGAGACGAACATGGGAGAGATCATCGCCAGGCTGGAGACCGAGAGGGCCCCTCTCACGACCCAGAACTTCATTAAACTTGCAAGCAGCGGGTTCTACAATGGCGTCATCATGCACAGGGTGATACCCGATTTCATGATCCAGATGGGATGCCCTCAGGGGACGGGAACCGGCGGTCCGGGATATGTTATAAGGGATGAGTTCCACCCGGAACTGAAGAACACAAAGGGCGCCCTTTCCATGGCAAATGCGGGACCGAACACGGGCGGGAGCCAGTTCTTCATCATCACGAAGGAGGGTGGAACACCCTGGCTGGACAATAAACACGCAGTATTCGGACAGGTGACACAGGGACAGGATGTGGCCGATAAGATCTCCATGGTCAGCAGGGGAATGAACGACAGGCCCGCTCAGAACGTGGTCATGAACAAGGTCACCATCTTCCAGCAGTGAACTGCAAATGAGGGGGTTTCACCCCATTTAAATCGTTTTCATGCATAGCTTTTATGCTGGAGGTGCGGCCGGCTGTTCCGGCACCTCACCTTCTAGCACAGGCTGTTCCGGTGCAGCAGGAGCCGGTGCCCCGCCTTCTGGCTGCTCCGGCGCTGCTGATGGTTCGGCCTCCTGCGGGTCCTGTTGTAGAATTTGCTCAGGGGGTTGATCACCCGGTTTCGGAACATATCCTGGAAGATTCGGACTATCTCCACCACCGTAGGCGTTCAGTCCGTGGCTTTCCTCCGGAGCTATACTGGACAGGATCTCATCCCCGCTCACCTCGGCGGGCGTGGCCTCCACCTCTTCCTCGCCCGACCCCTTCTTCATGACGATAATAACTACAACCGCGGCGAGTGCAGCCAACACCAGTATCACCAGGATAACGATGAGAATTATCAGTCCAATGGAGGTCCCCTCGTCTTTATCATCCGTCTCAACCTCTGTCGGTTGGACCACAGGCTCCTTGGTCCCATACCCTGCCGAATCATATGACGTTATCTTGGTGGTCATCCCCGAGAAATCGGTTATCCTCGTCTCCATCAGGGCCACGGCGGTAAGCTCGAAGTTCGGTAGGATCCCCAGAAAATCCATCTCCGGCAGGGTCAGGGAGATATCCACCCCCATATTGTCATCGCGAATCCTTATCTGCGGGGATATCTCGCTCGTGGAGGCGGTGGGTAGGAAAGATATGGCATAAAGATCGAACTCAAGCCTCCCATACTGATCTCCCCGGCTGGGCTCTGAGAACTCGAACTGTGGTATGTTCTCCACCGTGAGATAGGGGGGTTCCTCCCCGTAATCCGGCTTCATGAAATATATTATCAGCCTTGGTTCCTGCTGTTTATCCTCACCGAACACGAAATTATCGATACGGGCCGAGAACCAGACCGTTATCTCATATTTCTGATTCCCCTTCTCACCCTGGAGCTCCACGATATCCACGCTCTCCTTTCCACCGAACAGTATCTTCATCTCGCTCTGGCTCTGGAGCAGGACCAGAGGGTCGGATGCGTTGTCCAGGCTGGACCTGTCGAGATCCTCACCGTCGTAGATCTCCCCGTAAACACGGGTCTTCTTCACCTCGATCTGTAGGGTCTTTAGATCGAAGTTCAAGCCGTCGGTCACGTTCAGCTTGATATCATGAAGACCTTCCTCGGATATCACCCTGGTCAGCTTTGCACCGTAACCGATCAGGATATCGTCCACGTACCAGGTGTAGTTCAGGACCTCTCCATGTATGATATCCGGGTCCCTGGACCTGGAGGCATCGAACAGTATGCCCGCCGACGTGTTGTAGACGAAGGATGAGGATGAGGAGGGTGAATCGATAACACCCTCTGGAGGGTCATTCACGTTGATCACGTGGATGGTCATGTTCATGTAGGTCCGATAGGGTGTTCTCGGGGGGGATTCGGATGAGGCCACGTCATTGACCCAGAACGCTATGTCGTAATCACCCACCATATTGTTGTCGGTGGAAAATGAGAGAAAACCCTCCTCATTATCCCATTCGTAGTCGGGGTTGAAGGGGATGTCGGGAAGAACCTCGGTGGCATTGGTCCCAAAGCGCATAACCTGCCCTTGATCGAGGTCCGGATCGTTGGCCTCAAGCTGTATCTCGACGACCTCGTCCTCGAAGAAGCTTACCTCCTGGGTGATCTCCACCACGGGAGGGTCGTTCTCGGGGGCTACATACACCCAGAAGTATGGGCCCAGAGAACCCCTGTCCGGCACCGTTACCAATCCCTCGCCATCCTTGTCCGTACAGTTTATCATGAACCTCGCGTGTGACCAGTTCTTGGGACCTGAACGCGCGGACTCCGCGACCCAGGGGCACGCCCAGTCATCTTCGGGAGTGAAGGTTATGTTGACCCCATCCAGCGAGAGCTCGACGGTGATGTTATCCGCAAGGAAATTGGTGGGTTCTATCTGATACAC
>JAUVCY010000137.1 GCA_030595585.1 Thermoplasmatota archaeon | reverse complement strand
ACTGTGGGAGTGGAACCCGAGCATGTGATGTATGCGGTGGTCCCGGGAGTGGAGCAGCTACTGAAGAAGACCGGAATGACCATAGACGACATCGACCTTATCGAGCACAACGAGGCCTTCTCATCAGCGTCCGTTGGGCTGATGAAAGAGCACCACATACCCAGGGATAAGATCAACGTGCACGGCGGTGCTGTTGCTATAGGCCACCCGATAGGGAGCAGCGGTAGCAGGATACTGGTCACGCTTATACACGCCATGAGGAAATACGACAAGAAGAGGGGACTGGCGACGATCTGCCTTGGAGGCGGTAATGCGGTCTCAATGGTCATCGAGAGGTAAAGGAGAGGATCTTATGGAAGTCAAAAAGATAGGAGTGATAGGGGCCGGCCAGATGGGACACGGGATAGTCATCGTCTCCGCCATGGCGGGGTACGATGTGATCATGAGGGACATCACGCAGGAGTTCGTCGACAACGGGATGAAGAAGATAGAGAAGTTCCTCTCAAGGTCCGTTGAGAAGGGGAGGATGGAAGCGTCGGTGAAGGAGGAGGTCATGGGGCGGATATCATCCACCACGGAGCTCTCCGACCTGAAAGATGTGGACCTCGTCGTGGAGGCCATATTCGAGGACCTCAAGATAAAAAAGGAGCTGTTTCGCGAACTGGATTCCATCTGCAAGGAGGGGGCCATACTGGCCTCCAACACATCGACGATCCCGATCACGGACCTCGCCTCCGTCACGAAGAGGCCGGATCTGTTCATTGGAATGCACTTCATGAACCCGGTGCCGATAATGAAGCTCGTGGAGGTCATCAGGGGCCTGAAGACATCCGACGAGACGACTAAGCTGATATTCGAGCTGTCCGAGAAGATGGGCAAGGTGCCCATCGAGGTGAACGACAGCCCCGGCTTCGTTTCAAACCGCGTCCTGCTGCCCATGATCAACGAGGCGATATACTGCCTCTACGAGGGAGTGGGCACCCCGGAGGCCATCGATGGGGTCCTGAAACTGGGCATGAACCATCCCATGGGCCCCCTGGCCCTGGCCGACCTCATCGGACTTGACGTCTGCCTCAATATCATGAACGTGCTCTACGAGGGGTTCAACGACTCCAAATACAGGCCGTGCCCGCTTCTTAAGAAGATGGTGCATGGCGGACAGCTGGGAAGAAAGAGCGGGAAGGGTTTCTACGACTACAGCAGGTGATATCATGGAATTCGAGAACATTATTGTGGAAAAGGAGGACGGGATCGCCGTCATAAGGATCAACAGGCCGAAAGCTCTCAATGCGCTCAATGAGGATACCCTGAGGGACCTCATGCACGCAGTAACGGAACTGGAGGTCGACACGGAGATCAAAGTTGCGATATTGACGGGGGAGGGTAAGGCCTTCATCGCTGGCGCCGATATCAAGCACATGTCCAACCTGACCCCGCTGGAGGCGAAGATATTCGCGGAATACGGGCACAACCTCCTCAACAAGATCGAGGGGTCGAGGCTCCCGTTCATCGCCGCGGTGAACGGCTATGCTCTGGGTGGCGGTTGCGAGGTGATGATGGCCTGTGACATCGCCATCGCCTCGGAGAAAGCTCTTCTCGGTCAGCCGGAGATCAACCTTGGCATTAGCCCCGGATTCGGCGGAACGCAGAGGATGACCAGACACGTTGGCAGGATGAAGGCAAAAGAACTTCTGCTCACAGGAGACAATATCTCCGCTGACGAGGCATTGAGGCTGGGCCTTGTGAACAGGGTCGTGGAACCCGAGACGCTCATGGATGAGGCGATGGTGACCGCGCGCAAGATCGCCTCCAAATCATCCGTACAGACGGCATTCATCAAGGCACTTGTGAACAAAGGGGCGGACATCGACCTCGCTACTGCGAACTACCTGGAGATATCATACTTCTCCTCGAGCTTCTCCACGCACGATCAGAAGGAGGGCATGGCCGCCTTCATCGAGAAGCGAAAACCAGACTTCCACGGCAATTGAATCCTTAAATATCATCCAATGTTTGAGCCCGTTCTCCATTCAACTCAACCTGGGTTGAAGAGATACTATCATGATGTGGGAACGGGCAGAATATAATAGAAGAATCGGCAAATTCCAAATAAAATTTGAATTTGTTAATTTGAAATAACTAATTTAAAATATCTAATGGAATATATCTAACTATGGATCTGGAGTTCAACAGGCGCGAGGCCAGTGATATCGAGGGAGTATGGGCTTTACTTTACGGCAGGAGGAAAACGGGAAAGACGTACCTTCTTCGACACATGATCGAGAATGCCCAGTACATCCTGGTTGGGAGGGAAGGGACCGTCTGGATCGAGGGTAACCCGGACAGGCGGATCGGTTCGATCGATGAGCTGACCCAACATGTGAGGGAAGCCCTGGAAAGAGGCGAGAGGATAATCCTTGATGAATTCCAGAGGATCCCAATGGACGATCTTGAATGGATCTCCTCTGTCCATCCCGCTGGCCAGCTCATCCTCTCGGGTTCATCCATGAGCGTTGTAAAGAAGGTGCTTGGACCCGGATCACCGCTGCTGGGAAGGTTCAGGGAGAGGAGATTATCACTGATCTCTCCGGCCGACCTTTTCCGGGACGGTAGATCCGAGTTCGGATTGGATCACGCCCCCTACCTTTCGGACCCATGGACCATCCCGCTGTTGAAAGGGGGGGATGTGCTCAAAGACATCTATCGCCTGCTTGAGGGAACGGCCTATACCGTACCCTCATTGGTGGGGGAGATATTTCACGAGGAGGATAGAACGCTTTCCGAGATCTATCAATCCCTGCTCTCCTCGATAGGATCGGGAAGGAGCAGACCCCATGAGATGGCGACCGATCTATTCAGGAAGGGCGTTATTTCAAAGGAGAGCCCTTCCCAGGTGTCTCCATACCTGAAAGCCCTCGAAAAGATGGGCCTGATCGAGTCTATCAGGATCTTTCAAAAGAAGAGGAATACGCTTCGTTTCGCATCTCCGGTGATGACGCTCTACTATTACATGGACGGGAAATACGGCCTTGAGAAAGGGCTACCTCCTTTCGATACGGTGAAACAGAACCTCAGGAGGATCCATTCGATATGCATGGAACATTATCTCACCAGGGCATTTGCAGATAAAATGGGCGGGGAATTGAGATACTCGTTCGATCCGGAGCTTGACGGGGTCGTTGTGAACAGGAGTGATAGGCCCATTGCGGCCATAGAGGTGAAATGGAAGGATCTGCGAGGATATGACATCGAGAATTTTATGGAAAAAACCCGAGAGCTCGATTGCAAAAAGATCATTCTCACCAGGAGCAGTTACCGTGGAGAACATGAGGGGGTGAGCATATTATCCGAAAGAGATATCATCAACCACCTCCGCGATCCCGATCTGGACCTGGAAGAATAAGCCCACCCTTCGATCATAAGCATGGATCGACAGATCAAGAACCTGACACACGCCGATTGGATCTCAGGCCTTCTTGAACACGGTCTTGAGCTTCTGGGCTATGAGGTCCATGTCCGCCATCAGGCCCGCCTGACCCTTCACCACCTGCAGCAGCTTAAGCCGGTCGGTCAGGGATGCGGGATCGCCGGTACCGTATCCCTGTATGAGCTTGATCCCCTCCATGACGACCTTGAGAGCGCTGGTCCTTGCGTAGGTCCTCGCCATGGCCTGCCAGGCCTCCCTGTCAAACCTTACACCCTTGGAATACGTCTCCTCTGCAGCCTTTTTACAGAACACCATGGATGTCTCCGCAAAGGTTGCCAGCTCCCCAAGGCGCATCAGTACGTGCTGGTTCCTGGTGAGCTTTTGAAGCCTGCACTCCTCGAATATCTGGTTGAGTGCGGAGAGCGTCAGGGCGGCCATATCTGCTCCAACATCGGGCGCTTTCGAATGTAATGCCAGAGACTCCCCTGCCATGTCGGCATAATATTTCGACCTTGACTTGAGGTGCTCCTGCCAACGGTTCCTGGCGATGGTCATCTCGAGTATCTCGGATGTGCCCTCGTATATCTGCGTTATCCTTACGTCCCTTCGGACCTTCTCCACGAACATCTCCCTGACGTAGCCATATCCTCCAAGAGCCTGTATGGAGGCGTCCGCAGCCTCGTTCCCGGCCTCGGATGCGGAGAGCTTGGCTATGGCACCCTCCGTCTGAAGCCCCTCGCCCTCCACATCCAGCCTCTGGGCTACTTCCTCTATATACGCCCTGGACGCTTCGAGCCGCACGGCGTGGGGGACGATCAGCTTGTGGGTGTACCCCTGTTTCTCCGACAGCGGCCCACCGGCTTGGATCCTGCCCTGGCTGTAGCTCACCGCCTTGCCCAGAGCCTCCCAGCCGCAACCCAGGCCAAATGCGGCCACCATGATCCTTGTCGCTCCGAAAACAGCCTGCGCCTGCGCAAGTCCCTGGCCCTCCTCCATTCCCACCAGATTCTCGGCAGGTACGTACACCTCGTCCATGGAGTAGGCCACCGTGTTGGCCGCCCTGATACCGTGCTTGTCCTCGTGAAGGCTGAGCTCCAATCCCTCGGAGCCACCCTCCATGATGAACCAACCCACACCCTTTGGATCCTTGGCCAGGATCAGATACAGGTCGGCGTACCCGGCATTGGATATCCACTGCTTGTTGCCGCTCAGTTTGTATCCGACTATCTTCCCATCCTCCTCCACCGGCACCGCCTTGGTCTTGAGCGCTCCCAGATCGCTGCCCGCCTCGGCCTCGGTGGCCCCATAGGCGATGAGGAGGCCCTCCTGGGCCACCCTGGTGAACCACTTCTTCTTCTGCTCCGGCGTGCCCCCTACCCTTATGGGGTCCATCCCGAGGAACGTTGCAAAGACGGCGGTGGCCACTCCAAGGTCGATGGATGCGAGCAGCTCACAGACCCTGTACATATCGTAGTTATTTGCACCGAAACCGCCGTACTCCTGTGGTATGAGCAGGAGGTGGACCCCCAGTTTGGCCGGATCGTACATCTCCGTCACCTTCTCCTTGGGAAGGTAGCCCTCCTTGTCGACCTCCAGCAGATATTCCGGCGATAGGTTCTTGTTGGCGAACTCCCTGATCGTTGCGAGCATCATCTCCCTGGATTCATCATCAAGTCCTGACATGGCGCGTACCCCCAGAGCACTTCCCGTTCGAGGTGGAGTCGGGATCGCAATTCGACCCCGCCCTCTCCGGCTATCCGGCTAGAATGATATGTTTTATATAAGTTTTAATAATTCTGACCAAAAAAGGCCATGGAAGGGTTTAATATCGTACTTTTACATTCTCCGGCATGGAATTCGAACTGACCGATAGGCAGAGGATGACAAGGGATATGGTCAGGGATTTCGCCGAGAGGGAACTGGCCCCAATAGCTGGAAAGACCGACAGGGATGAGGCCTTTCCCGAGGAGGCCATAAGGAAAATGGGCGAGTTGGGCCTCATGGGGATCATGATCCCGACGGAATACGGTGGGGCGGGGATGGATGCCGTGACCTACGCCACCGTGGTGGAGGAGATATCCCGGAAATGCGCATCCACCGGTGCGATCACATCGGTACATAACTCCTTCCCGGGATGGATGATCCTCAAGTACGGCAGTGAGGAGCAGAGGAGAAAGTACATCCCGGACATCGCCTCGGGGAGGAAGTTGGGCGCGTTTGCGGGGACCGAACCAAATGCGGGCTCGGACCTTGGGGCCATGACCACGACGGCCGTTCTGAAGGGAGACACATATATTATCAACGGCACAAAGACCTTCATCACGGCAGGCCCGATATGTGATGTGGTCATCGTCTTTGCGATCACCGACAAAGAAGCGGGCACCAGGGGCATCAGCACTTTCATCGTGGAGAGCGGATACAAGGGGTTCACGGCAGGCCCTCCCATGGAGAAGATGGGGATAAG
>JAUVCY010000095.1 GCA_030595585.1 Thermoplasmatota archaeon | reverse complement strand
TCTCGCAAGCCCCTTTATGGTCTCCCAGTTTGTAGTCAAGCGACGCCCTGGTGATCATGAAGTAGTACCTGAGGTTCGGAGGGATATCCTTCTCGGAAAGAGCATCGATACTTTTCAGCGCTTTCTCGGGGCCCTCCACCTTCTCCTCCAGGAAGGGGATCCACAATCCGGCCGCCCTGATGGATGAGGACGTGAGGTCATCTTTCGATCTCCCGGAGGCCGCCTTTCTCAGATGATCCAGCGAGGCCTCGTCGTTACCCTTGAGAAATTCCAGGCTCCCTGTTAGAAGGTCACCGAGGATCGCCGTATCACCGTCCGGGTCCGTGTCAGCAAGGATCTCTTCACCCGCCTCCTGCAGAAGGTCCTTGGAAGGGATCTGGAACTGTGCCCTTATCACCGTACGCAGGGCGTCATCGTGCCTCCCCGCGCCTACCTCATGGTGGGCCAGCTCCGAGACCCAAATAGGGACCGCACCCATGCCCTCCTCCCCTTCCAGTGCAAAAGGGGTAGGGGGAACGTCGAATTGAACATCCTGGTAGAAGCCCGCCGATATCAACCTCTCCTTCAAGATCTCCAGTAGTGCCTCGTGCGCCTTCCTCCTCTCGGGAGGAAGCAGGTGCTCCACGGCCTGTTCCTTGATGAGGTCGTGAATGACAAAGCCCCCGGGAGTATCGAAGATAAGGTGCTGGTCAACCAGCGTGGATATCACCTGGGCTTCAATATCCTCTATGCTGAGGAGATCGTCATATCCGAACTGAAGCCTGCAGAGGGAGAGAAGCCCCAGAGTATACGTCTGCGGCCTTGATAGTTTGGAGAAGATCTCTATGGAGAGGAACTGCTCGAAATCGGTGGTCTCGATCCCGAACCCCTCCTTGTCCACAAGGACAAGCGCAAGCGGGTGTCCCCCGGTCTTCTCGATGACCTGGTCCACATCCTCCTTCGGAAATCCCCTCTCGATGAGGAACTTTCTGGAGGTCTCCCTGTCGAAGCCGAGGAGCTCCTCTTCGCCTATGAGCCCCGTTATCCTCACATCCCTGATGTCGTAGAAATCGACCCTGTATCTTGAGAGGACAACGAGGTTGAGGCTCTTCATGGCCGGAAGCCTCTCCTTGAAAGAGGTCAGGAACATGAGGACCTCCTCGGGTGCCCTGTGTACGTCATCAAGCACGAGAAGGATGGGCAGCTCCTCTGGAAGGGTCTTTATCAGGTCGCAGACCGGCTCGATCTCGATCTCTGCGTTGGGATCGATGTAGTTCTTGAGGTGGTCCCAGCCGCATCCGGAGAGGAAGTTACCCAGCTCCTTGAGCATGTAACCAAGTGAGGTCCACTCCTTGAGGTCGATATAGAAGATGTTCATGTCATCCTTGAAAATATCTGTGATCTTCCAGGAGAGGGTGGTCTTGCCGACACCTGCTATCCCGTAGATGACGGATATCCTCCTCTTCTTGGAGAGGATGGCCTCCTTGAGAAACTCCACCTCCCGTTCCCTTCCGATGAATATGTCCGGGGGCATAAGGGAGTGGACGTATCTCTTCCTGTTGTGTTTCTCGATCTGGTCCTCCCTCCTCTTGGTCCTGTCCCAGACCTTGGTGTTCAGAAGCTCCGAGATGATCGACAGGTCCATCTCGTTGTCGGTGAGCAGTTTTCCGAGGTTGGCCTTGCTCTTTCCATCCTCGTCTATTATCTCGATCTCAATTCTCTCAAGCTGGTCGACGAGGTTTCTGGCCGTCATTATTCCCCCGTCAGTGAGGTGATACACCTTTCTCCTTCTGGAGAGCCCCTTGATGTGGGCCAGGCTCTCCTCCAGTATCTGTTTGTCAATAAGAGACCCAACCGCCCGGGGGACGGCCGATCTGATGATGCCCAGCTTCCCTGCTATTCCATCCTGGGTTATGTCCATGGGGGCCTGAAATTCCCCACGGTACCTGGAGTAATGAAGAAGCAGGAGCATTATCTTCTCGCCAACGGTCAGCCTTATCCCCTTGGAACTCATAGATCATCACCGCCTGAACAATCCAGCATGAGGCATATGTTTTCGCCTGAACGATCCAGTATATGGGTATATGTTTCCTTCTGGTATATAGATATTTTAAGGACATGAAGGATTTTTCCAACAAATCAATTTATAGATGGAACGGGTGCAGAACGGTATGCCCATAAAATATACGGATATCCTGCTCCACTCCTGCACCGGCACTCCTCCAAAAGGGTGCAGGTACTGCGACCGGGGGACCAAGATGGTCCTCTACATCACCGGCATATGTTCCAGGAGGTGCTTCTACTGTCCTCTTTCGGAGGAGAAGAAGGACAGGGACGTGATATTTGCCAATGAGAGGCAGGTTGAGGGACCGGACTGGATGGACCAGGTGGTCGAGGAAGCCCACAGGATGGACGCGTTGGGTACGGGGATCACCGGAGGGGACCCCCTGGTCGCTCCGGAGAGGACGGAGGCCATCATAAGGAGGCTGAAGGAGGAGTTCGGAAGGAAACACCACATCCACCTCTACACCGCCACTACCTTCGAGAAGGAGATCCTGGGCAGCCTGAAGGATGCAGGGTTGAATGAGATCAGGTTCCATCCGCCTATAGAGCTCTGGACCAGAGAGGTGTATGAGCGTCCAGGCCCTGCAAAGGATGAGATCGACGGGTATATCTCCCTTATCGAGGAGGCCAGGAGGCTGGGCCTGGATGTGGGCTTTGAGGTGCCGGCGGTGCCCGATGCGGAAGGGGAGAGTTACTCACGGGGGTTGTACGACCTCCTGAGCTGGGCCGCAGGAACGGGTATGAAGTTCGTGAACGTTAACGAGCTTGAAGCGTCGCACACCAACATGGAGGAGTTTGCAAGGAAAGGGTATGAGCTCGTGGGGGACTCCATGGCTGTAGAGGGGTCACGGGACCTGGCCTGGGGCGCCATAGACACTGCCCGCGCCGACCATCCGGATGCCTCCACGGTTTTCCATTTCTGTTCCTCCCCGTATAAGGATTCCGTCCAGCTTCGCAACAGGTTGAAGAGGACCGCAAATGTATGCGCAAAACCCTATGAGGTCATCACGGAGGACGGCACGTTGATAAGGGGTGTGATCGTCACGGATGACCCAGGCACACTGATGGGACAACTGCACGACCTGTATGATATCCCACTGGAATTGATGGAAGCCAAGAAAGGCAGGATCTGGATAGCGCCCTGGGTGCTTGAGGAGATATCTGGAGATATTCAGGAGAGTTGCTACATCTCCGAGGTCTATCCCACCTGGGATGGGCTGGAGGTCGAGAGGACGCCCCTGTGAGTCCCGCCACAGGTTAAATATATCCGAACCATATCGCAACAGCAATGGATTTCAGGATAGGTGTCATAGGGCTTCAGGGGGACGTGGAGGAACACATCACGGCCCTGGGCAGGGCCTTTGATGAGTTCGGGATCGAGGGGGAGGCAAGGTGGATCAGGCGCCCCCCGGACCTGGAGGATATCGACGGCATCGTCCTCCCCGGCGGGGAATCCACCACCATATCCAAACTGCTCACGAAGTTCGGGCTGAGGGAGGCCCTGATCAAGATGGCAGGGGAGGGGGCACCGATACTGGGCACATGCGCCGGGTGTGTTCTCCTTGCGAAGGAGGGGGACGAGCTGGTGGAGAAGACCGGAACGGAGCTCCTCTCATTGATGGAGATGGGGGTGGACAGGAACGCGTTCGGCCCCCAGAGCGAGTCGTTCGAGGCCCCGATACAGATCGAGGGCGTGGGGGTCTATCCTGGCGTTTTCATAAGGGCCCCCCTGATCACCAGGGTCTGGGGTGACTGTGAGGTCCTGGGGTCCTTCGATGGGAGGATCGTCCTTGCAAGAGAGGGGAACCTGCTGGCTGCCAGTTTTCATCCGGAGCTCACCGGAGACAGCAGGTTCTATCGCCTGTTCTTCGACATGTTCTGATCACGGATCGTTCAATATTACCGATCTCGTTGCGGATCCCACATTGCCTGCGGTGTCCACGGCATACACCTCGATCATCCAGGGAACAACGGTGCTGGCCCATAACGGCACCGGTACCAGTTCATCGAAGAAGGAGGTGCGGTTCCATGGAAGCGTCATGTTCACGGCCTCCGTGAGGTTCTCCATGCACCTGAGAACGACCCTTACCTCACTGATGGTGATGCCCATGGTCTGGTCCTCGGAAATGTCCACATAGACCCTATACTTTACACCAACATTCCACATCTCCCCTTCTGTCGGACTAATGAACACCACCTCCGGTGGTATCGTATCGATCCAGGCGTCAATGGAATCGACGAGCTGGTTTCCAAGGTCATCAAACAGGGTGACCTGAATGGTTATGGCCCCTTCCGGCAGTGGCATCCCCAGTTGATCATGGGTGCCTATCCATTCGCGGGCGTGGCCCCATGGTGGTACGGGCTCGATCATATCAACGGGGGTGATACCACCTTCGCTGTCGAATATCTCCACCATGACGTGATCCCCTGTGTGGTCGTTGGTCCAGACGGTTATCTCGAAGGGGGAGTTGAACATGGGCGGATCGCCCGCTTCGTCCGTCTCGATCACGAACTCCGGAGCGCTCCTGTCCACCTCGATCTGGAACTCTATGTGGTTGGAGGTCCTTCCATATCCATCCCTTACCGAGATGTTGAAGGTCCAGGTCCCCTCATCAAACTCGCTCAGGTTGAGCTCCAGTTCGTAGATTATCATATCCTTATCGAAACCAACACGCCCTGGCTCCTTCGTGTAGACCTTCTTCGGCTCCTCAATGCCGTAGCGGACGTCGAAGAAGGGGTCCACCATCCAGGAGTCGTTCACCCCCAATCTTGCGGTCCGGTCCTCCCTGGCCCTGGCAGGTGGGGCCGGATCGAGAAGCTCCAGCGTCGGAGGGGTGGGGTCCCACATGATATCCTCCCTGAACCAGGGCCAGTCCAGGAACGGAGGGAAGAAGACCCTCCATTCGAGGGTGTTGTGCCCGGGTTCCACGTAGGCCCCAATGGGGAATGGATGGCTGAAGTTCCAGTTGATGTCGATCGGCGGCGCGCTGCCCGTGAGCCTGATCTGGACCTCTTCGGAGGTGATCTCATCCTCGATCTCCTCTGGTACTGGATAGTCCGGGAAGGTTATGGTCGTGTTGGGAATGATCCTTATCCAGCTTCCGTTCTCCGTTTCATATCTTATCGGGAACGGGTCCCACATGATCTCGGGGTCATCCCAGCCGGACCACTTGGTGAAGTTGGTCGACCCCTCCCAAGGCCCGGTATGGTCTCCGCTCTCCCACCTGTACCTCCACCATATCGTGCCGTTTTCCAGAGGCAGTGGGTAGGAGACCTCCCCCTGTTCCGGGAGGGGTCCAAAGAGACGGTCTATGGCGGTGTCAGAGAACGTGGACGAATTACCCACCTGGAGCCGGAGGGATGCGTTGAGGAGGTTCTCCTCGATGGAGAAGTTGAAGGGGAAAGGGTCCCACATGATATGGCTCATGTTGAACTGGGCCCCCGTAGGGGTGATGACGGGGCCGCCCTGCAGCCGTATCTTGAACCCGCCGAAATCATCCTGGGCATCGTCCAGTCTGGTCTTGAGGACGATCACCTTGACGCATCCGGCCGGGATGTATATCGATATTACGCCTCCCTTGTCCGCCTTCTCCTTTTTATACTCCCTCGATCCGTCCGGCTTGACCATGATAACGGTGACACCCCAGCGGGTCTTGTTGGTCTCACCCTTGAGGGTTATCACGCCGTCCCTTCCGTTCATGATGAACTCGTTCACCACGGTGCCGTGGGGCTCGGCCATCTCGTCATCATCTATCTGCCCCCCGGTGAAGTTGTGCTCGTTCTCGACCTCGTAGCCTGGCCATTTCATGCCCTTGTACTGTTCGAACCTGCCCTCTATCCTCCATAGCATGAACTCCATCAGGAGGTCGTCGAAATCAACGCCGGTGGCCTTCTTCACGGCATCTTTGCCCACAACGTCGCCTTCATCCTTCCCATCCCTGTTGGGACCATCGAAGTTCTTGACGGCATCGTGCAGTTTCTTCAGCACGTCCATGCCAAATTTATCCATAAGGAACTTGATGAACAGGAAGGACATGGTGTAGTGGTCCAGCGCATCGTCATCCTCCGGCCAATCCGTGAAGAGGTCGAAGTTCAGGTCGGTGGATAGGTTGAAGATGTTCATGGAGCCGCTGTCCCGAAGCTCCTCCTCCATCTCCTGCCAGGAGATGTTGTAGTTCTTCATCGTTGAGTACCTGCCGAAGAACTCGGCCATCCCCTCGTCGATGAAGTTGTTCTCATCCGGATTTATCCCGTACGAGCCGTCGGGCCTCTGCGCCATCTGGAACGCGTGGAATATCTCATGTTCCACGGTCTGCTTGGATGCGTATTTATTGTCTCCCACATCCACGTGGACCTCACCTGTGGTGCCGTTGTAGAAGCCCTCGTAGCTTCCATCCTTGGTGACCACTATCCTCAGGTATGGGGTGCCGTCGCTCTCCTCTCCGGAGAACTTGGGGAGGTTGTACCCCATCTCCCTCAGAAGCTTGTACGTGAACGATGAGTACTCCAGAACATCCTTGAGGTCCGATCTGTCCACACCATGTCCCCGTGGAACTCCGCTCTTGGCCTTGATGAATATATCCTTGTTCCATGGGTACGTATCGTCCAGGCCGACCTCCTCCGTTCTCCCGTTCTGTACGTAGATGAACTCATCTCCGAGGTCTATTCTCACTATCGAATTTTCAAGAGGTGATGGGGGCCCCTGGGTCCAGTAGGAGTCGGGGCCGTCATCCGGCCCTTGAAGCGATATTGAGCTCCCTTCTTCGGGGGAGGGGATATAGGTGGTATTTGTCCATCCCTCCCTGGGCGTATCCCCGTTCCCCTCGCCCCAGGCGACGAAATCGATCATGTTCTCCTCCT
>JAUVCY010000120.1 GCA_030595585.1 Thermoplasmatota archaeon | reverse complement strand
CCCCGGTCTTTGGAGCAAACAGTTCAGCCACATCTGCAACCACCGGCGAAACTTTCCAGATCAACGTTTCCGTCAGCGACAACTTCGCAGTAGAGGAGGTTGTGGTGGAGTACTGGTACGGTTCAGGCACACACACCATTGGAACGCTGGAAGGATCGGATCCCTTCACCATTAACTTGAACATACCCACGGACAGCCATGACGATCTGAACTATTTCCTCACTGCAACGGATATCGCGGGAAATATTGCGATCGATCACATGATGTACGTTATGGTGACAGATAACGACCTTCCGGTGCTTGAGAATGACATCACCCCCACAGCGGGGACCACCGGGGACATGTTGACGTTCTCCATCAACGCTTCCGACAATGTAGCAATTGGATCCATCACTGCCGAATACTGGTTCGGGTCGGGAACCCATACGAACGTCTCTCTTACAGGTGAAAGCACCTATAGACATACGATCTCACTTCCCAACAACTCCACTGACCCAATGTACTATTTCTTCTCCGTGGCCGACACATCCCTTCAGTGGGCGAATACAACGATCAAGAATGTGACCATTACCGACAATGACGCCCCCTATTTCGGCGTTGATCATACGAATAATATCGGGTATACCGGGAACAACCACACATTCTCTATCGATGCGTTCGACAACGTGGGGATCAAGGCCACCAAGTTAACGTACTGGTATTCGGGAGGCCTTTACAATCGGTCCATATGGATGGGGGGATCATCTCCGTTGAACACCACGACCGTTACCTTCCATTCCAACCTGACATTGCCCCTGTACTATTACTTCACGGCCTACGATGATGCGCTCAACTCCTTCGAATCGCCGGTCAAGATGTTCATTGTGTATGATGATGATCTGCCGATCTTCGGCACCGACTATTCATCCACGACAGCGAACGTGGGTGGCCCTGTCACATTCTCCGTATCGGTCACGGACAACATCATAGTCAATTTCGTCAAGGTGGAATACTGGTATGGGACCGGCCTACATACGACCACATCGATGTCGGGCCCAAACCCCTACACGCTTACGGTAACGACCCCACCGTACTCCAACGCCACGCTTCATTACCAGTTCAACGCGATCGATGCAGCGGGGAACCGCGCCTACACAACGGTCAAGGACATTGGCCTTGTGGACATCAAAAGACCTTCCTTCGGGGTCGATCTCACTCCCAGTGAGGGAACCACCGGGGATGGTTTGACCTTCTCCATCTCAACATCCGACAATATCGAGCTCGTCGATGTTGTGGTCGTTTACAGCATCAACGATGCCGTCCCTGTCAACACGTCCATGTCGGGAAGCAGCAGCCCCTACGTCTATCAGGCGATAATGCCGTGGAACATCACAGGATACCTGGATTACAGCTTCGGTGCCGTGGACTCCTCGGGCAACTGGAACTGGACAGGGCAGATCAGGATCGATATCACCGATAACGACGTCCCAACCTTCGGAAGCGATATCACTCCGACCGTTGGATACACGGACGACGCCTTTACCTTCACGATCGCGGTTCTGGACAATATCGGCATAGCGATGGCCCACGTAGAATACTGGTTCGGGACCAGCCCATCGTTCAATGCGTCCATGGCAGG
Organism: Thermoplasmatota archaeon; assembly: GCA_030595585.1. Lineage (GTDB taxonomy): Archaea > Thermoplasmatota > Penumbrarchaeia > Penumbrarchaeales > Penumbrarchaeaceae > JAGLEG01. Next base: position 4,647 of record JAUVCY010000120.1, on the reverse strand, counting down.
CACGGGGCCATATCAGTTCACCATCACGGTCCCGTTCGATTCCACGGAGGCTCTGCATTATATCTTCCACATGGCAGATGAGGCGGATAACTGGGCTCACACCGCGCAGAAGGACGTCCCCATCTTCGACAATGACAGGCCAATGCTGGAGTCGGACCTGACCCCCACCTCGGTGATGAACGGGGATGACCTGACCTTCCATGTGACCCTCTGGGACAATATCAGAGTATCTGCGGCCTTTGTTGAATACTGGTTCGGATCGGGAGTTCACGTCAACAGGTCCCTGGACCTGGTGATGGGCCAGGCATGGGAGCTGGACCTGACAATACCGTCGGATTCTATCGATCCGCTCCATTACGTTCTACATTTCAACGACAGTGCTGACAACTGGAATGGGACGGGGGAACGTACCATCACCATACTTGACATGACCTTCCCTACGATCGTGGCGGACCAATCCCATACCAAGGCCACCACAGGAGACATGTTCCAGTTCAACGTGGAGGTGACCGATAATATCGAGGTTGCAGACGTTCTGTTGATGTACTACTTCGGGGAACTGGGTGACGGGATGGGGCCCGGCAGCATACAGATGATACCCGGCCCGGACGAGACGGACTTCTGGTATTACAACATCACGATACCATACAACTCCACGGCCCGGCTGACCTACTGGTTCGAGGTGAACGATACGGCAGATAACTGGAGAAGCATGGATCACGTAAACGTGACCGTTGTCGATAATGATGACCCCTTGATGGTATCTGACCTCTCCCAGAAAAATGCCACCACCGGGGACCCGTTCCGGTTCAACATTGAACTTTACGACAATATCGGGACAGCCCATTGCTCCGTTGAATACTGGTTGGGGGCCATGGGACACGAGATCGTGCCGATGATATCCTGGGACAACATAACATGGTCCTATCTTCTCATCGTTCCGGATACCAACATGAGGGAGCTTCACTATATTTTCCATTTCACCGACGCTGCCGGAAACAAGGTCTCCTCCGCGGTGATCGACAGGAACATAACGGACGATGACCTGCCGATCTTCCTCCTTGACAGCTCACAGTCGAACGCCACGACAGGAGACCCGTTCCAGTTCAACGTGTCCGCCCGGGACAACGTCGGGATCGAGTTGATGGTTCTGGAATACATGTTCGGGAACTCCACCTGGGCATCCGTGAACCTCACCCTGAACGGCACATACAACCTCATGGTGATGATACCGGGCAACCCCGGCCCCACCCTGACCTACCGGTTCACCGCATACGACTGGGCGGGAAACCAGAACTCAACCTCGGCTGTCACGCTGGACATCATCGATAATGACCTGCCGGGCGCGTCGTTCTTCATGCCGGAGACGCTGTATACCGGAGGGACACTGGACTACAGGGTACAGGCCAAAGATAATGTCGGAGTGGCCAACGTAACCCTCTACTACTCGTTCGACGGGATCACGTTCGAGATGGTGGAACTACCCCTACTGTCGAACTTCACTTACGTGTTGTACATTCACCTGCCTGCAGATACCACCGGCCCGATCTCCTCATATGTCATCATCCATGACCTGGGTGGAAATATGGTCAGATTCGATGCGGGCGACATACCCCTGGTCGATAACATACCACCAGTGGTGGACCCCGTGGGAGACCTCACGGTCCACGTGGGTGATGAGGTGATCATCGATATCGTGGCCATGGATAATATTCGGGTCGCATCCTACACCTGGGAAGGAGGTCCCATACCCGTGAACGGAACGTCCATGTCCTGGACCGCTGATGAGATAGGGATATACGATATCGTGGTCCAGGTTTCCGACGGCGATCTGGGCATCACGTGGATCACGTTCACCCTGACGGTCCTTGAGACCGATCACGACGGGGACGGTGACGGAATACCCGACCTGATCGAGGTGGAGAACGGCCTGGACCCCACGAACCCGTCTGACGGGGGGGAAGACATGGACGACGATGGATTGTCCAACCTGGAGGAGTTCCAGCTTGGAACCCATATCAACGAGAGGGATACCGACAGGGACGGGATGCCCGATGGTTGGGAGGAGGGCAACGGCCTCGACCCGCTGGTATCTTCTGCCGACAACGACGCCGACTCTGACGGCAGGACCGATCTGGAGGAGTATATCGATAACACCGATCCGAATGTCAAGAACGAGGAGGATGAGCCCCTCCCGATCGCGATGATCCTGCTGATCCTTGGCCTGATCATCGCAGCGATCGTGATCGTCTATCTCGTGGTAGGCCGAAGGTCCAAAGAGGAGGAGGTGATCGTAAAGAATAAGGGCGTGGTGGTGGAGGAAGACGACTACCTTGAAGATGAGGACATGGAAGACCTCTACGGGGATGAGGTCGACGAGGAGGGTTATGAGGACCAGGACCTGTATGATGACGATGAGTACGAAGATGAGGGCTACGATGAAGATGAGGATTACCTGGATGGATCCGACGAAGAGGAGGACCTCGACGATATTTACGAGGATGAGATCGAGGAGTACAATGAGGATGATCTCACGCAGCTGGAAGAGGAGGACGAACTTGAGGAGTTGGAAGAGCTGGAGGAGTTCGAGGAGATCTGAGCGGACAAAACCGAATTGATCCAACCCCAGGATAGGGGGCCGAAAGGGAATCCTTTAATACGGATGAACCCAAGATTAGGGGGGAAGCACATGGCTGATGAGGAGACCTCCAATCTATTCTACGATAATCTCTGCCAGCTCATTTCTGGCACAGAGAACGTTATCCGTTCAGCCACGCATAAGTTCATGGCTATCCAGGAGGACAGCATCAATTACGTGGAGGGCACGTTCTACTCCAACCTCATCCTTCTATTCAAACGGAACCTCAGCCCCGGCTATTTCAAGGTCGTCCACATGAACAAGGAGGACGCTCTCGAGCTGAAGAGGTTGTTGAAGCCGTTCTTCAAGAGGGCCGAGGATACCACCAGGAACATCTACAACAAGGGGGAGGTCAACTTTCTCCTGTATCAGGATTTCAGGAAGGTGATCTACAACTTCGGCGACGACGCATACTGGCTTCTTCTGGGAACCGAGAAATATGCAGATGTGATCGCCTGCGAGCACCGGATCATCACATTCAAGAACGATATGTTCTCACTATAAGACGGCCGGGTATTGAAGAGGATCGGATCTGAATCGCGAATTTTAAGGTGTATTTTGGACCTGAGAAAGTCATGAAAATGATCTCCCCTTTCCTTCAATTCCTCGCCTTAATTACTTTTTTCGAGGCGTATACGATCACATTATCGTAGATGTACTGTACAAGATAGCCAACTGCGATAGCAAGAGGTATTCCCAACAAGGCAAATTGGATGTCGCTGGTGACCCCGATATTATCGAATAGCGGTTCGTATATGCGCCATAACATCAGGTGGGTGAGATATGTCGTAAAGGCACCATATGATATGAGATCCAGCCATCTGGGCACCCTCCTCTTCTTGAACGTGAACACACCCGCTGAATATGCATACCCCGCGAGTATCCCAGCTACGAAGGGTATCCAGTAAGAGTAATTATCAGTCACGATGTACCTTTGGGCCCTGAGAATATAGAGGGGTGCGACCAGCACCAAAAGGGCAATGATGATCCTGGACCTCTTCCTTAACACGAAGGAGACAAGGGCATACAACAGCAGATACAAAATCAGGGTCCCCATGAACCACATGGCAGGGTAGGCGGATACAGAACGGAATATGTGTAGCCCAACAGCCTGCTGAAAGAGATTGATCAGAGACAGGTCTCGATCGACCGCCTGAAACCCGACGACATTGTAGAAGATCCACTGAGCAAGCAACAGTATCCAGTACAGCCCGATTATTCGAACGAACTTGCTCTTGATGTATCGCTTTAACTCGGAATAAGTGTTGCAGGGGTACTTGAACATGAAGAACCCGAGGAGATAGAAGAAGAATACCATTGCAATAATAACGTAACGACCACGGTAAAACTCCTCCAAATGTAAAACGTCCTGTCCACTGAGGTGACTGACCATTATCATTAAAATTGCAACTGATCGTAGGATGTCAAATTCAATAATTCGTTTTTCCTGTGACATGTTAATGGTTCCTTGAATGCTGTCACTATCTTAAACCTTCCACATTTCATCCTAATTTCATTTATACCACCAAATGAGAAGTTGAGCTTGATATTAAAAATTGGTTGAAATTCATAATAAATGATCAAGTTCTTGAATCTGTCATGCTATTGGTCAAAAGGTTTGCTCCCTTTCTGATCGAAAGGTTTTCAAAGTGGAAGAAAGAAGAACCGGATCACTGATCCTCGACGCAGTCATCGTCCAATCCCACCTTTGACGCCCTATTGGGACGTCTATCCACCCAACTCTCCTCATCGTTGAACCTGTTACGGGGCCACACATAAGGCCCATAATATGAGTAGGTATCCTCCTGAAACCCTCCATGATAGGGGTTCTCCGGGGGCAGATCTATGTGCTCCTCCCTCTGGAGGGGCGGGTTATCCTCACAGCCGGACCTTCTGCTTATCGTTCCGTGAAAACCGGGCCCACCCGTCGATCCATGGAGGGGATGGGGAATAGGTGGAAGCTGCCTTTCCTTTGATAACAGCACCTTTCTATCGGGAAGCCTCCTCCC
>JAUVCY010000201.1 GCA_030595585.1 Thermoplasmatota archaeon | reverse complement strand
AGGAGGCGCAACGAGATAACGGAGCTGGGCAAGAAGCTCGACTCCTGGGCGGATGTCATATTCTACCTCTCTTCGGCCTTTTTCCTCTATCACTTCCAGAGGGAGGCCATCATGAACAACTTCGAGATGATGATGGGCTTCTTCGCCATATTCATACTCTCGTTCATCGTCTCCGCGGTGAGGCTCAAGAAGCTGGTGATCATGCACACCAACTCCCTCCGCCTTGCGGCCACCATGGTATATTTCACCGTGATATTCTCCTTCTTCATCGATGGGACGCCCCTGGTGTTTTTGACCCTTCTCGTGTATTACGTCGCGTTCACCGAGGAGATACTGATCTTCATATTCTACGGCGAAGTGGACCCCGATGTGAGATACATCTGGTGGCTCATGCGGAAGGACCATGCGGACTGAAAACCGCTATCTATAATAACGAGAAATGTGGATTACATCATGGGGAGGTCTATTCATCAAACTGATATCCACGTCCATCAAGGGGTTTGACAGCGAGCTGGGCGGGGGAATACCCCCTGGTTCCATCATACTGATCTCCGGTACCCCGGGCACTTTCAAATCCTCGCTTGCCTTTTCGATAATCCACAACGCCGCAAAAAAGGAGGGGCACTCGAGCCTCTACCTTCTGCTTGAACAGAGCCAGAAGAGCCTGCTGGGGCAGATGGACAAGATGGGGTGGCCAATGGACGATGCGGTCAGGAAGAGGATCATCGTTTCGGATGTTGGCAGGATAAGGGCGGCAATGGAGAAGTTCTCCACGGAGAACGATTGGCTCTCCGCGCTGAAGACCTATGTGGAGTACCTCGTCGGAGAGAGGAGGGCCAAGCACCTGGTGATCGATTCACTTCCGGTGATGGAGATCCTCGCGGGAAGCCCCAACAAGAGGGAGTATCTCTTCGGCCTGTTCGAGTGGCTCAGGTCGCTTGGGACCACCACGTTCCTGATATCGGAGAAGAGCTCGCAGAATGTGGACTATGCGGAGGAGGAGTTCCTTGCGGATGGGGTCTTCCAGCTTACCCTCACCCCCATCGGCGACGTGGACCTCCAGAGGAGGATCCGCTGCATCAAGCTAAGGGGAATGGCCCACAACACGTCGATGTTCGCCCTTGAGCTAAAGTCGGGTAAGTTCAGGGTCGCCCCTGCGATATGATGGCCCCTGTTGGGAAATATTTAAAATCGTATCATGCCCATTACCTTCTGAAGGATTCATATGCAGGAACCAGATGTTGAGAAGGCCGCGGGCATAAGCGGCGAGCGGGCATGTCCCAGATGCAAGGTGCCTCTGGTGATCGTCGAGGCGAAGGGGACTCAGATAGACGTCTGCGAGAGGTGTGGAGGCATCTGGTTCGATCCCCGTGAGCTGGACCAGTTCATGAGTGATGAGAGCCCCATAGAGCTCCTGATCAATATCAAGGATGCCATAGAGAGCGAGAAGCTTCTCTGCCCGGAATGCAGATGTTTCATGGAGACAAAGAAGATCTACGGGGTGACGGTGGACGAGTGCGCCACCTGTAACGGTATATGGCTGGACGCCGGGGAGATGGAGAAGATATGGCGGGAGGAGGAGCACATTGAGAACCCCTACGCCATAAACGAGGAGAACACCACTCCCAATGAGAAGTACTGGAACATGTTCAGGGATAGATTTCAGACCCTCAAGAAATGATCATTTCTTCTTTCCCCTGTATGCCCTTTCGGGGAGGTCCCCCCTGTAGACGCATTTGGTGCATCTGTACGATCTGTACGATCTCGATATGGTAGAGGACCCGCAAAGTGGGCAGGGATAGTCCAGGATCGCTCCGTCGTTCTCCAGGAAGGACCTCACCTTCCCCATGTCGATCTTCCAGAGGTTCGCCTCCTTGGGAGTCTCGTTCTCCCTTCTGGGTTCAAGGATCCCGATGTTGTACATGTACATCGTGACATCCCTGCCCTTGACAAGCCTGGTGGCGAACTTGTCGAATATCCTCTGGACCGTTACGGACTTCTCGTCCGTGAATTTCTCCTTGAGCATCTCTATGATCGACCTGATCACCTCGTTGCTCTGCTCCTGTATATCCGACATGGTTACATCACCGTATTAACGGAGTGAGGAGGGGTATAGCAATCCGGTAATAAAAGCTTATTTCTCGCTTCTATCGGATAGCAGGTGGAGAATGTGGTCGGCCACCGGTTCAAGGGACGGCCCCTGGATCGTTATGTCGGCCTCGGTCCGGGCAGCATCGTCCATCGGCCTGAATGCGATGGAGCGGTCACAGGCCCTGAAAAGCGGGACGTCCACCAGCGAGTCCCCCACCGCAATGGAGTGATCGAAGGGCCCCCTTTTGTCGATGATCTTTTGGAGGACACGATCCTTTCCGGTAAGTGGGACCCTCAGGACCCCCTCCCCGGTCAGGAGCCCTTTCTCGTCGGCCTCAAGGCCGTTTGCGAAGGTGTCGTGGAACAGCTCCCCTCCAATGATGTCCAGGAGGATGTCAAGGCCCCCGGATATGACGCAGATGTAAGCGCCTGTATCTCTCAACCTGTTGATGGAGCGCTCCATCTCCCTGGTTATATGGACGGAGGATAGTATGGAGCGGATATCCTCGATGGATATATCCTCCTTGAGCTTCCTCCATATGCTGATATCTCTCCTCATGAACTCCCTGTCGTCTATATCGCCGTTCATGTAAGCGTTGAACCCATCCTCGTTATCCACTCCGAAATGGTCGTGGACAACCCTCCAGGATGAGCGCTCAACCGTAAGGACCCCATCCATGTCGAAAACGATCAGCGGCCTCAAGAAAGACACCTGTAGAGGTGCCAGGCGGACTGGGGTGGACGCCCTGGTCCGCAGCTGGAATTTCCTCGCGACTTCTCCGTCCCGGCTCCCAACGAGCGTTGAGAATCTACGGTTAGGCTGCTCCCTTCCGGGCCTGACCCGATCTCCATAGCCAAGGCGTCGATACTGCCCTCCGGCCGTATCAGAGCACCACTTCCAACCCCGAGGGACGTTACATCATGGTCGTCGCTTGGGCCAACTGCATACTGGTTGCGCCGCCCCCAGACTGTCGTCCCGCTGTAGACCGTGCTGCAGCCCGCCTTGCGGCGGGAGGGAGGGCCTAGCTCCCCGACCAAGCCTGGCGGCGAGGCATATAATACACCCTATATAGATTTTGGCGAAATTATGGCATTCCCCCGAGGTCGCTCCCCTTTTTTTTGTTTATTTTTAACCAGTTGATATCAGATCGTCAAACCCGCCGGGGAAGGGTTTTATATGGGTTGTTACAGATATGGGAGTTGTAAGGAGGTATTATATGAGCGATGATGGAACCTGTGATCCCGAGGTGGGCACGATCTGTGTGAGGGATTTCACGATCACCGATGAATTCGTCTATGTGAACCAGTCCGTGGCAAGCGGAGACCTCGCCAAGGAGCTTATGGGCGTCCCCAGAGGGGTCGTCTTCGTCTTCAACGACGATGATACCCCTGTTGGAGCCGTGACCGCAAGGGAGTTCCTGGTCGCAATAATGAAAGGGAAGAACCTTCTGGAGATGACCGCGGGGGACGTTATGAACACCAACATCATGGAGGTTGGCATCGAGGACAACATCACCGAGGTCGTCCTGAGGATTTCCAAGTATACACCTTATGCAGTCGTTGTGAAGGATACCGACGGCGTGTTCATGGGATACTTCTCCCCCAAGGATTACCAGGAAGCGCTGAAGAAGACCGGCGCGGCTTGAGATAGTTTCCTGGTCACCTGGAGAGGGCAGGGATGAGCCTCTTTTTTTTCGGACTGGCCCTGGCGATAGTTCCACTGCTCGTGGCCGTGATAATGGCCCTGCTTGTTTATGCTGAGTACAACAAGGCATTTTCGTTCATCGATAGGGGATTTGAGGAGATACTGGAGATCAGGAAGAGGAAGAGGCCCCAGCTTATCATCCTCATCTCGCTCATGTTCGTGAATGTGGTCTACTGTTACGTTCTGTTGATGTTGATATTCATCATGGTACCATCTCCAAACGGGGTGCAGGAGAGGGCGATAACGATCGCCATGATCCTGATGGGAAGCGGCGCCATCCTCTCCACGATCGCGATGAAATGGGCCATCACCCGGGTGGTGAAGGAGATCGTCCCCGAGCCTGTGGTGGATCACAGGGGGAGGACCCAAAAGGATATCGAGAAGCTGAGGAGGGAGAACCAGTTCGGACGGAGGCTTATGGAGGCCGCGATCCCCCAGACCCTCGCCACCTACGGACTGATGATCGCCATAATGATATTGACGTTCTGTGTGGATGGATCGGATGGCGATGTTAACCAAACCGTCCATGAGGGCGCTGAGGGGCCCTCGATCAATGAGGATAACATCGACGATCTGGAGTTCGTC
>JAUVCY010000101.1 GCA_030595585.1 Thermoplasmatota archaeon | reverse complement strand
TATCTTCGTGGCGGTCCTTCTGGTCATGAGCATCAGGTACAGGCCGACGAAAGGGTACAGGCAGGTGATGGAGAAGATGGGGATACTCGCCTGGTCCCTGACCCTTGCAGGGTTGATCACGGGAATGATATGGGCCCAGATCGCCTGGGGAAGCTACTGGTCATGGGACCCAAAGGAGACATCCACGTTCTTCCTTTTCCTGGTGCAGTCCTGTTTCATGGCCGCATTCTATATGAGGAGGGGGCGGACCGCACTTATCGTAATATCTGCGGAGAGCTTACTATTGATATTTTTCACGATCATCGCACCAACGATCATGAATAGCCTCCATTGATCGGCCGTTGTGTTGAAAGGATTTATAATATATCTCCTCACTTTGGCAGTTGTTGATACGATGAAAATATGCATGATCTCCTCCGAATATCCGCCCAAATGGGGCGGAGTGGGCGTTGTCGCCTATTATCTGTCCACCTGGATGGCCAGGAGGGGACACGAGGTCCATGTGGTTACAAGGGACCAGAAGATAGGATACAAGGTGTCCCACGAGAACATACACGTTCACCCTGTAAAATGGTTGAAGGCACCCATGTTCTTCACCACCTCCTTTGGTAAGAACGCCGTGAAGTGGATAAAGAGAAGTGGGATAGACTTCGATATCGTCCACGTCCATTCGAACATGGCGCTTCTACCCAGGAGATACTATGATATGCTCAACGTTCCCATTGTTTCAACGATGCATGGCACGTGGTGGGGGGAGCGCTCGACCATCAACTTTCGGAACCTCTCGTTTTCCTTATCGGCTCTTAACGATCTGTCGGTGATGTATCTGGGACCCCTGTTCGACAGATACGAGGACCACGCGATCAAGCTCTCCAATGGTGTGATAACGATATCCTATTCAGAATGCAGGGCTTTGAAGAAAAGGGGAGTTGTAAACGAATATGGCCGAAGGATCCACCTTCAGAACGGGATCGATGTTGAGGAGTTCAACCCGGGCAACTTCGATCTTGCCCTGAAAAAGAGATATAAGGTGCCCGAGAAGAACAAACTGGTCATAAGCGTTGGAAGATGGGCGGCAAGGAAAGGGATCCGTGAGATGCTGGAGGTCTTCAACTTGATGCATCAGAAAAGGGATGACATCACCTTCTTTCTTGTGGGGTGGGGACCTCTGGAGGCCGAGATCATGAGGAAGAGGGGCGCATACGGCCTTGAGAGGAACCTGATAACCGTCAAGTCGCCAGGGCAAGATGAGATGAAGAGGCTGGTGGCCACCTCTGACCTGGCCATGTTCCATTCCTACTGGGAAGGTTACGGACTGACGTTCGGAGAGGCCCTTGCCTCGGGGACGCCCTGTGTCCTGACCGATGTCGGGGGTGCCTCAGAGATGGTCGTGGAGGGAACCGGTAAGCTGGTGGAAGTTGGAGATGTACAGGGTCAGGCGAAAGCAGCCCTTGAACTCCTTGAGAGAGAGGACCTGTCGGAGTGGGGGCGTCGGGGCAGGGAACATATCGAAAAATACTGTTCATGGGAGGATATTGCGGAGAAGACCGAGGGTTTCTACCGATGGATCAAGGAGGATCCCGAGAACAAGGGGAGTTGGAGGGAGGGTTTCGAGAGATGTCCCAGGTAGATATCTTATCGATATAGAGAGGTTAAGAACATCACTTTTTCCTAGATAGCATTTTATATCCTGTTCAGTCTCAACGGGATATGGAGGGCGGCCGATCCCCGGATGACGCTGGTCAGGTAGATGAGGTCTTCTCGAAAAGGAAGCTCCTGTCCAGGCTCCTTGAGACCGATATCGATAAGAAGGATAGGACCACCAAGATATTCCAGTTCATCTTCCCGTTCATCGTTCTTCTGATACTCATCGCAACTACCGTCACCATCCTCTATTTCATGAAGGGGTGGGATGAGGCGTATGAGCTTCTATATGGGTGGATCTTCTATACGGTCCCCCCACTGGGAAAGGAGACGATCATCCCCACCCGTATCAAACAGGGGGTCCCCCCGTTCTTCATAGGGTTTGCCACCACAATGATCGACCTGTGCTTCTGTACTTTCCTTATCTGGAACTACGATTGGGTAAAGAAGCTCCCCGTATTCGGACCGGCACTGAAAAGGACCGAGGAGAAGGGAAGAAAGAAGGCCAAAAAGAGCTGGTGGTTCAAGAGGGCAACGTTCACGCTGACAACGCTTTTTGTTCTGGTCCCTTTCAACGGGTCGGGTGGAGTGGGCGGAACCGTGCTTGGCCGCATAGTAGGTATGAAACCATATCGGGTGCTGCTGGCGGTGTTCATCGGATCGGTCATAGGCTCGTTCTCCTACGCATATCTAACCGATATGATGATGGGTGTTCTGGATGAATCCATAATTTTCAATTACATCCTGGAGGTCAGCATCCTCAATATCGTCGCAGTGGTACTTGCCGTGATGCTCATTATCTACGTGGTCAGATTTCCAAAGGAGGCGGCAGAGAAGTCCCACAAAATAGTGGATAAAGGACTTATCCTGACAGAGGAGACGATAAAGAGAACGGAGGTAAGGAGGAAGGCCGCCGCCGATGCAGCGGTGAACAGGACCAAGACCACAACGGCCAGCGTACTGGAGTTCAACAGGAGGATGGTGGAGGGAAATCTTGAACTGACCACAAAGCCCATAGGGAAGATGGGCCCCAGGGGGGAGGAGGTGGCCAGGAGGACAAAGGAGATGGGGCTGAAGGGCTTCGATTCCGCGCAGAAGATGACGGCGGCCGCGATCGACACAGGACTGGACCTGGGGATGAAGACGGCATCACTTCCATTCGAGCTTGCCCACGAGGCGTCCATTGAGACGATCGAGATGACCAGGGAGGGGATGGATGAGGCGAAGGAGGTGTTCATAGACACCTCCCAGAGGATCGGCGAGGCGGCCAGGAAACCCAAGGAGATGGTCAAGGGGCTGGGAAAGAAGAGGGATCCAAGCTCAAACGATAAGGAAAGCTCATGATTATATCGGATGATTTCATACACCTCCCATGGCCAAAAGATCCTATCTGGTAACCGGAGGCGCAGGTTTCATCGGAAGCCACATGGTGGATGCCCTTCTGGAAAGGGGACATCAGGTGAAGGTGTATGACAACCTCTCCTCGGGGAAGAAGGAGTTCCTCTCCCACTGCATGGACCGGATCGAGTTCATAGAGAAGGACCTTGTATCGGACCCCGATCTGATCGAATCACTTGAGGGCATTGACCACGTCTATCACATCGCCGCCAATCCAGACGTAAGGGTGGGTGCTGACGATACCTGGGTATCGGTGGAGCAGAATATCATAGCAACCTACAACCTTCTGGAGGCGATGAGGAAGGTGAATGCCGTGTCTCCTCCCTCCATATCGTTCACATCCACATCCACGGTATATGGAAACGCGACCGTACTGCCGACGCCGGAGAACTATGGGCCGCTGATGCCCATATCCCAGTACGGCGCATCCAAACTGGCCGCTGAGGCCCTTATATCCGCCTTTTCGGACAATTTCGGCATAAAGGCATCCGTGTTCAGGTTCGCAAACGTGGTGGGGTCGAGGTCAACGCACGGCATACTGTTCGATTTCTACCACAAGCTCAAGGCCGACCCGACGCAGCTGGAGATATTGGGCGACGGTATGCAGAGGAAATCCTACATACACGTGAGCGACTGCGTAAAAGGGGTCATCCATGCCACGGAAGTGCAGGAGAGCCGGTTCGAATACTACAACGTGGGGACCGGGGATTACACGGTGATCAGGGAGATCCCGGATGTTGTGGTGGAGGCGCTTGGATTGGAGAACGTCAAGTACAACTACACCGGGGGACACAAGGGTGCGGGTTGGAAGGGTGACGTGAAGTTCATGTCCCTCAACGTCGAGAAGATAATCAACACGGGATGGATGTACAATCTGAACTCAAGGCAGACCCTTGAGAGGGCAGTTCGAGAGATAATATCAGATCTCTCGGTTTGATCTCGTTCCCAGAAGCTGGAGCTTGGCAAGAAGGGCCTCCAGCTGGATCCTCTCGTTCGCCCCCTCGACAAGGCGAAAATCGATCTCCCCGATGGTATCCATTATCTTCACCCTGACGTGGTCGTCAAGGGGAAGGGTGTACACCTCCCTGTGCATCTGGGAGAGCACATCCTCTCCCGAGAGGCCGCCCACCGTAAGGAGCTTTTCAAGCTTTTCACGCGCTTCCCTGAACTTCCCCTTGAGCGGGAGCGTTATCAGCTCCGATATGTCCTCGGGCCTTGCAGTGGTGGATGTCTGGTAGAGATTCTCCGCATCGATCGTGTTTGAGAAAGATGCGGCCACCTGGAGGACGTTCATTGTCTTCCTGAGATCTCCCCTCCCGATGTAGAGCAGGCTGTTGAAACCCTCCTCTGTGATATTGAGCCCCTCCGCCTCGGCCACCCTCCGAATGTAGATCTTGATATCGTTGTCAGAAAGGGGGCCGAAGCGGAGCACGGAACACCTAGATTGGATCGGGGGTATTATCCTTGAGGAGTAGTTGCAGGAGAGGACGAACCTGCAGGTGAGGGAGTATTTCTCCATGGTCCTGCGGAGTGCGGCCTGCGCATCCGACGTCAGGGAATCGGCCTCGTCCAGGAATATAACCTTGAAATCCGCCCCTCCCAGTGGGGCCGCACGTGCGAAGGATTTGATCTTGGTCCGGACGATCTGAATGCCCCTCTCATCCGAGGCGTTCAGCTCCTGGAAGTTGATCTTGCAATCCTCCTCGCCGAACAGCTCCCTGGCCAGTGCCAGGGCACAGGTGGTCTTCCCGGTCCCCGCAGGGCCCGAGAACAGAAAATGGGGGATATTACCGCTTTTAACGATGGCCTTGAGCCTCTCCACTATCTCCTTTTGACCAACGACCTCGTCGAGGGTCCTGGGCCTGTATTTCTCCGTCCAGATCGCCTGCATGTTCTAGGCCTCCCCGTTGGTGTAGGAGGATACCTTGCCCCTCCTCCTTATGTACTTCTCATCGTTGAGGGGAACGTTCTCGATGAAGGTCTTGACGATATCCCACGCGAGCTCGTCCCCAACTACCCTACCGCCAAGGCAGAGGATATTCGCATCGTTGTGAAGCCTTGACATCCGGGCCATGAAGGAGTTGGTGCAGAGGGCTGCAACGATCCCATTTACCCTGGAGGCCGCATTGCTCATTCCGATGCCGGTGCCGCATATGAGGATGCCCAGATCGGCCCTTCCTTTCACCACATCGTCTGCCACGGAGAAGGCGATCTCGGGGTAATCCACGGCATCCTGAGAGGGACACCCTTCGTCGATTACCTCATGGCCTTTCTCTATCAGCCTACCGCATATCTCAACTTTCAGCGGGAAACCACCATGGTCGCTTCCAAGGGATAATATCATAAGATGCCTCCAACTCATTCCGCCCATGACTTACTGGATATTTTAAGTGAACTATGGGGGGGTGTGAGAAAGAGGCAGACCAGGGCCATAATTCACCACGAAATACTTGAGGTTTGATCGATAGTGGTTCATCATTACAAATATTTTAATAGGATCGCCCAGAATCCATGGAGGTAGCGTAGAGGTATTAGATTGCACCGTCAAAGACCTTCCACAGCAGCCGGGGTATTTTCACTGCTCGGGTTCATATCACTGATACTTCTGATATCCCTCTTCTCATCGTTCATTGCCCTCCTGCAGCTTGAAACCCACGATGGATATGATTTTGAGGAGGGGCCAGGAGGCGAACACACGCTGACAATCGAGATGGGGGGGTCCAGGAATCTCTACGTCATATTCGAATCAGCGGAGGGCCCCACAAAGGAATTTAACCTCACCATCGAGGGCCCTGACGGGGAGAACGTACTCCAGGAGAACCTCTCCACACCATATTCGGATATTATCGGTTTTGATGAGAGCGGTGAGTACGAGATCACGATAACCATGTACAAGGGAAACTTCGAGGATATGAGCATAACAGTGTCCAATGTTGGCTATGGCCTGATACTCCTCCTCATCGGATCATTACTTGTCCTGCCCATGGCCATAATTCTCCTTCTAACTGGAATGATAATGGGGATCATTGCCCTGTACAGTACAATAAAATGGAATAAGAGGCCGAGGGGACACCTCAGGCCGACTCGATGGGGGGAGATGAGGTGAACGCGTTCATTGTGTCCCTCATCATAGGGTTAACGGCAGCTGTGGCACCTCTTCTCTCCATGGCCGTTTGGTCGGGCGGCCTTTATCTCGTATCCCCTCATGTGAGGAGGAGAGCCAGGTTCTGGAGGGACAGATCGCCCTATGGGGCGAACTTCAGGAACATCATCGTCTCGTTGATCCTTCCCGCATTCGTAGTATCAGCACTCGTTTCTGGAGGCCTGGCTATCGTCATCAGCGTTGTTATCCTCATACCTCCGATGATCGTTGAGGTCATGTTGGGGACCAGTGGAACGGTATCCTTTATGATCGGCCTGATAAGCGCGGGCCCCGTTGAGGAGTCCACCAAACTTCTGGTATCCATTATTCTATTCCTGTTGATATCCTGGCTTCATCCAAAGGTCAGGCCTGGATCGAAACAGATCGGGTTGAAGGACGGTATATTGGTGGGGCTCTTCGTGGGGGCAAGCTTCGGGGCGTTCGAATCGGTCCTCTACATCTCAGGGGGCATGCTGCCATTGGTCACCGAGCCCTTCGTATATGAGAACGCCGACCCGATCATATTTCGGATATTGTTCGGGGTTTCCCTTCACGCTGTGTGGACCGGGATATCATCCT